>DNCF01000131.1:0-214 GCA_003484545.1 Massilia sp.
CAGCAGCAGGTCGACGAAGGGTTCGTTCAGCGGCTGGGTCGAGGTGATGCGGACAAACTGGCGTCCCGCGCGCTGCTCGACGTTGAAGCGCAGCGACAGCAGCGCCGGATTGAACTCGATGTTGGCCGCGCGATAGGCATCCGCCGGCGCCAGCCTCGCGACCAGGCCCTTCGCCTCGTCGTTCGACACCGCCGTCAGCTCGATCTCGGCGCGC
>DNCF01000131.1:498-779 GCA_003484545.1 Massilia sp.
CCGCGGCGGTGAGTGTTTTCAACGCGGACGACATGATCTGAGGGCGGCGGTTCAATGGCATAGTTGAGAGCGGAAATGGTTAGCTGGGGAAAGGACGGTTTCCCGGAAGTCTCAACATATCATCATGCACTGTGGCATGCAAGCTCCACGGGGCGTAGCGAGGTCAAACTGTGGGAGGGATGCGCGAACGATGACGATTCGATATCGTCGTGGAAGGTGGGGAATTGGCGGGGTGCTAACGGGTGTGATCAGGTGATCAATGTAGGGTGGGCACTCGTGCC
>DNCF01000131.1:1016-7228 GCA_003484545.1 Massilia sp.
GTAGGGTGGGCACTCGTGCCCACGCGGTATGGTACTGATGATATGCCGCGAAACCCGAACCAGCGCCACGATCTCGGCATAACGGGCTTTGTCCTGCGTACCGACTGATCCGATGCCGTACCGCGTGGGCACAAGTGCCCACCCTACGAAAACTACCAAACGGGCGCCGCGAATCTCGCGGCGCCCATGTCGATTACTTGTCCAGCACGATGCGCAGCATGCGGCGCAGCGGCTCGGCGGCGCCCCACAGCAGCTGGTCGCCGACGGTGAAGGCCGACAGGTAGTCCGGGCCCATCGACATCTTGCGCACGCGGCCGACCGGGATGCGCAGGGTGCCGGTGACGGCGGCCGGGGTCAGGTCGACGATCGAGGCTTCGCGCGTGTTCGGCACGAACTTCACCCACTCGTTGTCCGAGGCGATGATGTCGTTGATCTCGTCCAGCGGCACGTCCTTTTTCAGCTTGATGGTCAGCGCCTGCGAGTGGCAGCGCATCGCGCCGATGCGCACGCACAGGCCGTCGACCGGGATCGCCGCCGTACCGAAGCCTTCGCCGCGGCCGAGGATCTTGTTGGTCTCGGCGCCGGCCTTCCACTCTTCCTTCGACTGGCCGTTGCCCAGGTCCTTGTCGATCCAGGGGATCAGGTTGCCGCCCAGCGGCACGCCGAACTGTTTCGTTTCGTCGGCGCTCAAGCCGTGCTGGGTCGCCAGCACGGTGCGATCGATTTCCAGGATGGCCGAGGCCGGGTCGTCCAGCAGGTGCTTGACCGAGCTGTTGATGGTGCCGAACTGGGTCAGCAGTTCGCGCATGTGCTGGGCGCCGCCGCCCGATGCGGCCTGGTAGGTCATGGAGGTCATCCACTCGACCAGGTCGTTCTTGAACAGGCCGCCCAGGCCCATCAGCATGCACGAGACGGTGCAGTTACCGCCGACGAAGTTCTTCACGCCGCGCGACATGGCGTTCTTGATCACGTCCAGGTTGACCGGATCGAGCACGATGATGGCGTCGTCCTTCATGCGCAGGGTCGAGGCGGCGTCGATCCAGTAGCCGTTCCAGCCGCTAGCCCTCAGCTGCGGATAGACTTCGGTCGTGTAGTCGCCGCCCTGGCAGGAGATGATGATCTCGCACTTCGACAGTTCGGCGATATCGGTGGCGCTTTTCAGTTTGGTCTCGTTCTTCGCCATTGCGGGGGCGTCGCCGCCCGGATTCGACGTGGTGAAGAACACCGGCTCGATATGGTCGAAATCGCCCTCATCCTGCATGCGCTTCATGAGGACCGACCCGACCATCCCGCGCCAACCAACCAGACCTACTAGTTTCATCATTCATCCCTTTGTGATGGGGCGTCGCCCCTTGAATCTATCAATATGCCGCCGTAAAAAAACGGGGTATCTACCCTATCACGGTTTTACGCTGTCTGCACGTCAGCCCAACGCCTTGACGACGGCGTCGCCCATCTGTTCGGTGCTGACGCGGGTCGTGCCTTCCTCGAAGATGTCGGCGGTGCGCAGGCCCTGTGCCAGGACCTGCTTGACGGCGGCTTCGACGCGGTCGGCCTGTTCCGCCTTGCCCAGCGAGAAGCGCAGCATCATCGCGGCCGACAGGATGGTCGCCAGCGGATTGGCGATGCCCTGCCCCGCGATGTCCGGCGCCGAGCCGTGCGAGGGTTCGTACAGGCCCTTGTTGTTGGCGTCCAGCGAGGCCGATGGCAGCATGCCGATCGAGCCGGTCAGCATCGCGGCCGCGTCGGACAGGATGTCGCCGAACATGTTGCCGGTGACGATGACGTCGAACTTCTTCGGCGCGCGCACCAGCTGCATCGCCGCGTTGTCGACGTACATGTGCTCGAGCGCGACGTCCGGATAATCCTTGTGCACCTCGGTGACGATGTCGCGCCAGAACTGGAAGGTTTCCAGCACGTTCGCCTTGTCGACGCTGGTCACGCGCCTGTCGCGCTTTTGCGCGGCCTGGAAGGCGACGTGGGCGATGCGGCGGATCTCGCCTTCGGCGTAGCGCATGGTATCGAAACCTTCGCGCTGGCCCTGGAACGGGCCGTCCGGGCATTCGCGCACGCCGCGCGGCTTGCCGAAATAGATGTCGCCGGTCAGTTCGCGGATGATCAGGATGTCCAGGCCCGAGACCACTTCCGGTTTCAGGGTCGAGGCGCCGGCCAGTTCCGGATACAGGATGGCCGGACGCAGGTTGGCGAACAGGCCCAGCTCGCGGCGCAGGCCGAGGATCGCCTGCTCGGGGCGCAGCGCGCGCTCGAGCGTGTCGTACTTGTAGTCGCCGACGGCGCCGAACAGGACGGCATCGGCCTCCTTCGCCAGCTTCAGGGTCGCTTCCGGCAGCGGGTGGCCGTGGGCCGCGTAGCCGGCGCCGCCCACTTCCGCGCGCTCCATCTCGAAGGATTCGCCGAGGGCTTCCAGCACGCGCACGGCCTGGGCCATGATTTCGGGACCGATGCCGTCGCCCGGCAGGATGGCGATCTTGTTCATATGCGTGGTCATGCGTTCGTCTTTCAGATGGTGTTGGCCAGCCAGGGCTGGCGCGCCAGGTGGCGTTCCTCGAAGGCGCGGATCTCGTCGGCGTGGCGCAGGGTCAGGCCAATGTCGTCCAGGCCGTTGAGCAGGCAGTACTTGCGGAACTCGTCGATGGCGAACTCGAAACCGATGCGCCCGTCGGGCGTGCGCAGCACCTGGTTTTCCAGGTCGACCACGAGTTTGAAGCCGTCAAATGCCTTTACTTCGTTGAACAGCTGGTCGACCTGCGCTTCGCTCAGCACGATCGGCAGCAGGCCGCTCTTGTAGCAGTTGTTGAAGAAGATGTCGGCAAAGCTCGGCGCGACGATCGCCCGGAAGCCGTACTGCTGCAGCGCCCAGGGCGCGTGCTCGCGCGAGGAGCCGCAGCCGAAGTTCTTGCGGGTCAGCAGGATCGACGCGCCCTGGTAGCGCGGCTGGTTCAGCACGAAGTCCGGATTCAACGGACGGGTGCTGCAGTCCTGGCCCGGCTCGCCGTGGTCGAGATAGCGCCACTCGTCGAACAGGTTCGGGCCGAAGCCGGTGCGCCGGATCGATTTCAGGAACTGCTTCGGAATGATGGCGTCGGTGTCGACGTTGGCGCGGTCGAGCGGCGCCACCAGGCCTTCGTGTACGGTGAATTTATCCATGCTCCTGCTCCCGAATCTGTTGTCTTCGTTGTTACTTGCCGCCGGCGCCGGTGACGACCTGGCCGACTTTCTGCACGTCGCGGCCGATGCCGGAAATCGTGTTGCAGCCCGCGAGAGCGATGGCAATCAGGGAGAGGGCGAAAACTTTTTTCATGGTGTGTCGATGGGTTGAATGTGAATGAAAGATTGCGAATCAGAGGGCGCGCACGTCGACGAAGTGACCTGCGATGCCCGCCGCGGCGGCCATGGCCGGCGACACCAGGTGGGTGCGTCCGCCCTGGCCCTGGCGGCCTTCGAAGTTGCGGTTCGAGGTCGAGGCGCAGCGCTCGCCCGGCTCGAGGCGGTCGGCGTTCATCGCCAGGCACATCGAGCATCCCGGTTCGCGCCACTCGAAGCCGGCGGCCTTGAAGATTTTATCAAGACCTTCGCGCTCGGCCTGCTCTTTCACCAGGCCGGAGCCCGGCACCACCAGCGCCAGCTTGACGTTCGAGGCGCGCTGGCGCCCGCGCACGACGGCGGCCGCGGCGCGCAGGTCCTCGATGCGCGAATTGGTGCAGGAACCGATGAAGACCTTGTCGATGCGGATGTCCTCGATCGCGGTGTTCGGTTCGAGCGCCATGTAGGTCAGCGCCTTCTCCATGGCGTCGCGGCGCACGGCGTCCTTTTCCTGCTCGGGATCGGGCACGCGGCCGTCGATCGAGGTCACCATCTCGGGCGAGGTGCCCCAGGTGACCTGGGGACGGATCTCGCGCGCGTCGAGGGTGACGACCATGTCGAACTTCGCGCCCGGATCGGTGTGCAGGGTGCGCCAGTAGGCCACCGCCTGTTCCCATTGCGGGCCAACCGGGGAAAACGGACGGCCTTTCACGTACTCGATGGTGGTGTCGTCGACCGCCACCATGCCGGCGCGCGCGCCCGCTTCGATCGCCATGTTACAGACCGTCATGCGGCCTTCCATCGACAGCGAGCGGATGGTCGAGCCGGCGAATTCGATGGCGTAGCCGGTGCCGCCGGCGGTGCCGATCTTGCCGATCACGGCCAGCACGATGTCCTTCGCGGTTACGCCCGGCGGCAGCTCGCCGTCGACCTGGACCAGCATGGCTTTCGACTTCTTGGCCAGCAGCGTCTGGGTCGCCAGCACGTGCTCGACCTCGGAGGTGCCGATGCCGTGCGCCAGGCAGCCGAAGGCGCCGTGGGTCGAGGTGTGCGAGTCGCCGCAGACCACCGTCATGCCCGGCAGGGTCGCGCCCTGCTCCGGGCCGATCACGTGGACGATGCCCTGGCGCTTGTCGTTCATGTTGAAGTAGGTGAGGCCGAAGCTCTTCGTATTCGCGTCGAGCGTCTCGACCTGCAGGCGCGACGTCGGGTCGGCGATGCCTTCGCGGCGGTCGGTGGTCGGGACGTTGTGGTCGGCCACCGCCAGGTTGGCGGAGGTGCGCCACAGGCCGCGGCCGGCTTCGCGCAGGCCCTCGAAAGCCTGCGGGCTGGTGACTTCGTGGACCAGGTGGCGGTCGATGTACAGCACCGTCGTGCCGTCGGCGTCGGCACGCACGACGTGGGCATCCCAGAGTTTGTCGTAGAGGGTCTTTAACATGCGGTTTCCTGTGGCGGGCGCCTGAAAATGGGGAGCGTTTTCGATTATGCACACAATTGTGCAGTGCGGCAAGCGCACCCCTTCCGCATGATTCTGCCAATATGCGAGCATCAATGCAAATTTTATTTGCACGTAAATACTTGAATGCAAATAAAAAAAGCCTGCGCACGCGGTGCACAGGCTTTTTGTTGCCGGGACCGGATTGGTCCCGATTCACGACTTTGGTGCGGCCGGGCGAAGCTCAGGCCGCCATGCGCACCGTGCTGCGGCAGCCGTCCATCAGGAAGGACAGGCCGACCACCAGCACCAGCTCGCCTTCGGCGGAACGCGCGGTGCCGGTGATGCCCTCGACGGTCAGCGCCGTCATCGGCTTGATCACCAGGTCGGCGGTGCCGTCGACCGCCTCCACCGCCAGGATGTAGGGCTGGGGCGCGTTGATGACGATGCCGACGCGTTCCGGGGCTTCCTCGTAGCCGAGGGCGCCGGCCAGCGAGCGCACCGGCAGCGGGCGGCCCTGGTCCTTCAGCACCGGGGCGCCGCCGACGTTCGAGAAGGTCTCGGGCAGCTCGACCACGCGCTCGACCACCGCCATCGGCAGCGCCAGCGAGGCGCCCGAGGTGGAGACCAGCATGGTCGGCACGATCGACAGTTCGATCGGCAGGCGGATCGCGAACTTGGTGCCCTGGCCCAGCTGGGAATCGATGCGGATCGCGCCGCGGTTCTTCTCCACCGCGGTCTTGACCACGTCCATGCCCACGCCGCGGCCCGAGACCGAGGAAGCCACTTCCTTGGTCGAGAAGCCCGGCAGGAACACCAGCTGGTAGGCGTCCTCGTCGTTCGGGGCGCCGTTCTCGCCGATCAGGCCTTTTTCACAGGCCTTCTTGCGCAGCTTGACCGGGTCCATGCCCTTGCCGTCGTCCTGCAGCACGATCATGACGCTGTTCGCTTCCTGCCAGGCTTTCAGCAGGATGAAGGCCTTGGCCGGCTTGCCGGCGGCAAGGCGGTCCTGCGGCGACTCGACGCCGTGGTCGAGCGCGTTGCGCAGCATGTGCACCAGCGGGTCGTACAGGCTGTCGACGACGACGCGGTCGACTTCGGTCTCGGCGCCTTCGATGGTCAGCTCGACGTCCTTGCCGAGGTCCTTCGCCAGTTCGCGCACCAGGCGCGGGAATTTCTGGAACAGGCGGCCCACCGGCTGCATGCGGGTCGCCAGCGTGGCGCGCTGCAGCTCGGCCGAGTAGCGCGAGGCGCGCTCCAGGGTCTCGGTCAGCGTCGCCATCAGGGTCGCGGCCTGGCCTTCGAACTTGAACTGCGACAGGCGCTCGAGCAGCACGGCGGCCTGGTTGGCGGCCTGCACCGACTCGCCGGCCACTTCCAGCAGCGCGTCGAGCTTGACCGCGTCGATGCGGATGCTCTCGTCCTTGGCCGGGGCGGCGGCGGCGCGCGCTTC
>DNCF01000245.1 GCA_003484545.1 Massilia sp.
CGCGCCCCGCGCTTCCTGGCCGCCGGTGCGGCGGCGGGCATCCTGGTGAGCGCCTTCGCCATCTTCCAGGCGGTGCGGGCGCCGGCGGTCAGCGAATACGAGGTGGCCCTGAAGAATCTGCCGGCGAACCTGGACGGCATGGTGCTGGTGGCCGTCACCGACCTGCACCTGGGCGCCCAGCGCAGGTCCGGCTGGATGGCCGGACGGGTCGCCCAGATCAACGCGCTCAAGCCGGACGCGGTGCTGATGGTCGGCGACCAGGTCGAGAACGATCCGCTGGGCGAACCCGAACTGACGGGCGTGCTGCGCGGCCTGCAGGCGCCGCGCGGCGTCTGGGCCGTCACCGGCAACCACGAGTTCTACGGCGACGCCGACACCACCATCGCCGAGTTCGCGGCCGGCGGCGTGCGCTGGCTGCGCAACGAACGGGTCGAACTGGCGCCCGGCCTGGTGCTGGCCGGGATCGACGACATCGGCCGGGAGATGCGCGGCGGCGCCGACTACCTGGGCGGGCTGGAGACGGTCGTCCCTGGCCCGAGCGGGGCCGCCACCATCCTCCTGTGCCATATTCCGGCCACCCGCATCGTCGAGGGCGCGGCCGCGCGCGGCGTCGGCCTGATGCTCTCCGGGCATACCCACGGCGGACAGATCTGGCCCTTCAATTTCCTGGTCGAGCGGCGTTTTCCGCGCTACATGGGCGAGTACCGGGTCGGCGACATGGCCCTGGTGGTCAGCCGCGGCGCCGGCGGCTGGGGCCCGCGCATGCGCCTGTGGCAGCCGGGCGAGATCGTCAAGCTGACGCTGCGCGCGGCGCGCTAATTCGGCGCGTTAGTTCGGCTCCTCGTCGGGCCCGCTCATTGGCCCAATTGCCCGCGCCAGCGCGGCGCGCGCCAGCAGCCGGGTCGAATCGAGGGTCGGCAGGCGCGAGTTCTCGTGGCTGATGACGAGCGGGATCTCGGTGCAGCCGAGGACGACGGCGTCGCAGCCTTCCGCCGCCAGGGTCTGGATCACGCTCTGGAAGCGCGGCACCGTCTCCGCATTCACCACGCCAGCCACCAGCTCGTCCATGATGAGGCGGTTGATGTCCTCGCGCTGTTCCAGCGTCGGGCGCACGCTCTCGATGCCGAGCGCAGACAGTTTCTCAGGGTAGACCTCGCTCTCGACCAGCCAGCGGGTGCCGAGCAGGCCCAATGTGCGGTAGCCGCGCGCGAGCGCCTGCTCGCCGACCGCGTCGACGATGTGCAGCCAGGGCAGCGGCGAGCGCGCCTCGATCAGGGGCAGCGCCTGGTGAATGGTGTTGTCGGGACAGACCAGGAAGTCGGCGCCGGCCCGGGCCAGTTTCTCGGCCGAGGACAGCATCAATGCACCGACCGCTTCCCAGTCGCCGCGCTCGATGCGCTCGACGTAGTCGGCCAGCGAATGGGTATGCATCCCGACCTCGGGATGGGCGTGCGGGCCAAGCCGCTTCGCGCCCTCGAGGCAGATGGTGCGGTAGCACAGGGCGGCGCCTTCGGCCGAACAGCCGACGATACCGATGTGTTGCGTCATGGTGGCGGGTCTCCTCGCTCGGGGCGAACATCACGTCGAACATGCGCAGGCGGCCGGACGCCCGCGCCCAGCCGCCAGTCTAAACGAACAGTGCGCGAACAGTGCGCAAACGGTGCGCAAACGGTGCGCAAACGGTGCGCGAACGGACGGCGATCGCTCCGGGGCCGCCTCAGCGGCTTTGCTGGTCCTCGCGCGCCGAACTGCCCTGGTCGCGGTCGGTCTCGGTGCTGCGCATGCCGCCCGAGCCCTGCTGGTTCGGCTCGCCGGACTGGCGGTTGCCGGCGCCGTTCCCGGTGCGGTTGCGGATGCCTTCCATGCCGGTCTGCAGCTCGCCTTTTCCATGCGGGTTCTGGAAGCCTTCGGCGCCGCCGCCCCCGTCGGAATCCGAGGCGAGCAGGTCGTCGGTACGCGCCTCCTGCTGGCTGCCGCCGGGGCCGGACTGGCCCGACATGCTGCCGATGTCGCCGGTGCCGCCGGTGCCCATGCTGCCGGCGCTGCTGGTGCCGTCCTTCGTGATCTGGTCCCAGGAACGGCCTTGCACATCCTTCTTGTCGGTTGACGTAGACATGATGATCTCCCGTATCGTTGCTGTTCCGACCATCATAGTGCGCTGGGCACGGCTTGCAATAGGCACACGGGCGTCCGTCCTGTAGGACTCGCCGCACGGCCCCTCAGCGCGGCGTCCCCTCGGCGGGCGGCGGCGGAATCCGTTCCAGCTGCAGCTTGGCCAGGGTCGGGTACAGCGGCGGGCTGATCAGGCGCGAGACGAAACTCGCCACCAGCGCGCAGCTCATCAGGCTGAGCACCATGGCGTGGCCGTTGACCATTTCCATGACGATGATGAAGGCGGTCAGCGGCGCCTGGGTGGCGGCGGCCAGGAAGCCGACCATGCCCAGCGCGATCAGGGCCGGCACCTGGGTATGGAAGACCAGCAGGGCGACGTCGTTGCCGAGCGCGGCGCCGATCGCCAGCGAGGGCGCGAAGATCCCGGCCGGCACCCCGGACCAGGTCGACAGCCAGGTGGCAAGGAACTTGAAGGGCGCGTAGGCGACGTGCATCACGCCGCTGCCCTCGACCATGGCGCGGGTCGATTCGTAGCCGGAACCGAAGGTGGCGCCGCCGGTCACCAGGCCGATCGCGGCGACCAGCAGGCCGCAGACGCCGGCGAACACGATCGGCCGCCTGGCCCGCAGGCCGCTCAGCGGATCGCG
>DNCF01000132.1:0-14246 GCA_003484545.1 Massilia sp.
TCTTCCGATATTGATAAATTGTTTGCCTGATGTTTTTTGTAAGGAGTTTCAAATGAAGTTGAACAAAGTACTCGCGGCGGCCCTCGGCGGCGCCATCTTCGCCGCATGCGCTCCCGCGCTGGCCGGCAACGGCAGCGGCGAACTGACGCTGATCCACATGGGCGACCTGCACGGCCACCTGGTGCCGCATCCGAGCGTGCGCAGCGATGCCGCCGGCAAGACCGAAGGCGGCGTGGCGCGCATCTACACGCTGGTCGAGCAGATCCGCCGCGCCCACCCCGGCAAGACCCTGCTGGTGAACACCGGCGACACGCTGCACGGCGGCGCCGAAGCGATGTTCACCAGCGGCGAGGCGATGATCGAGGTGCTCAATGCCTTCCGCTTCGACGCTTACACGCCGGGCAACTGGGACTACGTGTATGGCGCCGACAAGTTCCTCGCCTACTTCACCGGCGCCAAGCCGCTGGCGCGCTGGAACCCGGTCGTGGCCAACCTGTACTACGACAACTACCCGGGCCTGGAAGCGAAGAGCGGCCAGACCGTGGCGCCGCCCTACATCCTCAGGCAGGTCGGCGGCCTGCGCGTCGGCATCATCGGCTTCACCTCGGACCGCGGCCCGCAGGCCGGCGACCCGAAGATCACCGCCGGGCTGCGCTTCACCGACGGCCGCGCCGAATTCGAAAAGTACGTGAAGGAAGTGCGCGCCCAGGACGTCGACCTGGTGGTCGTGATCTCGGAGCTGGGCCTGCACGGCAACCTGACGCTGGCCGATGCGATTCCCGGCGTGGACGTGATCCTGTCGTCGGACAAGCACGAACTCACGCCGGAGCCGGTGTTCTCGCGGAATGGCACCCTGATCGTGGAGCAGGGCATGGACGGCCAGATGGTGGGCGAACTGCGGGTGCGCGTCGAGAAGGGCGTGGTGGCCGACAAGCGCTACGTGTCGCACCGGATCACCGAACGGCTGGCGGAAGACAAGGGCATCGCCGCCCTGGTCGCGCGGGTGCGCGCGCCGCTGGTCAGCGGCCCGTCGTTCAAGCCGGGCGCCGTGGTCAATCCGTTCAGCGGCGCCGTGCTGCGCCGCCCGATCGACACCGTGGTCGGGCACACCGAAGTGCCGCTGTACCGCAGCAACTTCGGCGACGAGCCGATGCCGGCCGTGATCGAGGGCTCCTCGCACGACTTCCTGACCGACGCCTTCCGCAGCCAGGGCGACGCCCAGCTGGGCATCATTACGGGCTTCCGCTACGGCACCGTGGTCGCGCCGGGCCCGATCACCCTGGAAGACCTGTACCACTTCATGCCGGTAGGCGCCCAGATCGCGCGCGGCGAGCTGAGCGGCAAGCAGATCAAGAACGCCCTGGAAGGCAAGCCGCAGAACACCCAGGCCCGCGCCGGCGAATGGGTGAACGGCTGGACCGCCGGCATCAGCGGCCTGACGGCCGGCTTCGACCCGCTGGCGGCCCAGGGCGCGCGCGTGACGAACCTGCGCATCGGCGAGAAGCCGCTGGACATGGAAGCGCGCTATAGCGTGGCCGGGTTCTGGTATCCGCAGATCCCGAACCTGATCAACCGCCTGCCGGCCACCGGCGTCACGGTCGTCAAGGACAAGGACGGCACGATTCTCGACGCCACCGACGTCGTGGCGCGCTATCTCGAGTCCCTGCCGGGCAAGAGCGTGACGCGCGCGGGCCTGCAGCTGGACCGCATCCGCCTGCTGAACCCGCTGCCCGCGGCGGTGCATGGCGTGCGCGAGGTGCAGCCGCTGGGGGCGGTCGCGCGCTAAGGCGCCTCCCTCCATCCCGATGACGGGATAAAAACGCAAAAAAGGCACCATGATCGCTCATGGTGCCTTTTTTGCTGAAGGCTGGCCTGGACGGCTGCCTGGTCGAACCGGTCGCGCTGAACGGCCTTCGGGTCACTGCACTGCCGGAAATGCTTGCGGCGCCTGCGGGAACAAGCTGCCTGTCGCAGCATGACCGAACGCCGTTACGATCGGGATTCGACCTTTTTGCGGCACGCCGCCTGGGCAGCCTGCAGGCGGCTCTGCAGGTTCTTCTGCATGTTCGGCGGCGCCGGCGTCCCCAGGAACATGTTGTTCTTTTCCGCCTGGGTGAAGCTGTCGAAGTAGGTGTCGTAGACGCAGGTGCAATACAGCTTCGCCAGCTTGCGATCCTTGGGCGCGGTCTTGTCGAGCTCGATCACGGACTCGCATCCTTCCGCATTCATCTTCTTCAGTCCATCCAGCCTTTCGTCGGCGTGGGCGGGACAATGCAGGGCGATGGCGGCGATCATGGCGCCCAGTGTCAAACCGTGTTTCATGTCATTCCTTCTGTGATGGATGGTACTGCATCGGCTCGGGCGCCTTGGCCGCCCGCGCTTCAGGTGCGCTTGACCAGCTCGACGCGACGGTTCTTCGCGCGCCCCTCTTCGTCCTTGTTGTCGGCCACCGGTTTGGTATCGCCCAGGCCCACGGTACTCAGGCGCTCCTTGGCGATGCCGGCGGCAAGCAGCGAACCCATCACGGCGTCCGCCCGCTGCTGCGACAAGGCCTTGTTGTGCGCCGGATCGCCGACATTGTCGGTATGGCCTTCGATGGTCAGCTTCAGGGAAGGGTCCTTCTCGAGGAGCTTGACGATCTCGTCCACGGCCGGCCTGCCGTCCGGGCGGATGCTGGCCTTGTCGGTATCGAAGTTGATATACAGCGCGACGTGGCCGGCCGACGCCAGTTGGGTTTGCATGGCATCGGCCGTGACAAAGGAGATCGTCTGCTTGAATGGCTGTTCCGCCACCACAAGCGTGTTGACGTTGCTGTCGTTCGACATGAGTACGATCCACACGAGCTGGTCGGGTTTCCGTACCAGATAGGCGTCGTAAGACATAGTGCCGTCCGTGAAGCGGGTTTTTTTCGTGTTTGCAATGATGTCGTCGACTGAGGTCGAGGAGAGTTCGGAAGGTTTCACATCGTTGACCTTCACACCGCCCATCTGTGCGATCAGGTTTTCGTAATTGCGCCGCACTTCCGCTTCACTCATCTGCGCATTTCGCAGGTGAAACTCGTGCGATTCGAAACGTCCTTCCACTTTCCTGAGCTGCTTCCCGGTGACCACGTAGAGTGCATCGAAATTTGCCTTGTCCGTGAAGGCCAGCGACGGGTCAAGGTTTGGAGGGTATTCCAGATAAGGGAAGGGCGGCAGCGCGCCTTCACTGACCGGGACTTTCTCGATATCGAATTGTGCCTGGGACGCCGGGATGGCGCTGCTGGTCGGCGTGGTACTCGCTCCGTTCGGGCCCGGCGATGGGTCCGTAGTAGCGGCGGCAACGTCCGCGTGTTGTTCGGCAGGTTTGGGTTTGCAGGCTGCGAGGGAAAAGCTCATGACTGCCAAAACGATAGCTACGGAATATCGGGACATGTTCGTTTTCTTCGAAATGAAATGTGCAGGATTTTAGCCGATGTTATCAGAATCCATTAGCGCAATTGTTCCGGTCGCTTTAAAAATAGCTAACGGGAATATTTGATAAGATGTGTGCCTCTATAATTTACACGTAGAAGGCGCCATGGCGAAGGTCGATGCACGCTGGAGTCAGGCGGAGATATTTTGTTGAGTTGGAGACCGGCTTTCTACTGATTATCCATTGCGCATAACAATCGAGGCGGATGGCAATATCGACCAGCGTTGGGATGCCAATATTCGCTGTGCAAGCCCGGCAGGGTGCGGCCTTTTCGGGGAATCGCCTGTCTGCCTGCGCGATAACTTCACTATCTTGTTTATCGATTTCAAGCGGAAGTGGTAAACGGCCCATGATGCGAGGATTTTATTTCGTTATGAATTCCTCATAAATGCTTTATGCATGACTCGTCATCGAGACCTGTCTGCAACCGCGATCGATAAGCGAAGTGCTGGCGCAAGTAATAATGCAGTATAGAATTTTTGCTGGGGTGGCTGGTTCGTGCTGGAAAAGAATTTGGTTATTTTGTCCTCCCAGGTTTAAATAAGATCCGTTCGGCGCGTGCTCACAGGTTAAGGGCACAACGAGGGGTTGTCCCGCCAATCTTTACTGTTTTTACGAAGGATATGTTTCTATGATGTTGGGACGAGCAGTACGTTACGTGGGCGCTGCCCTTGGGATGCTTGGAGCGCTCGCGGCGTGCGACCGGCAGGTTGCCGATGCGGCGGCCCAGCCTTACGAAATTGTTACGCAAATGCGGCCGGAATCGCTGGATGTCTACATGCGCATGTACCGCCAGATGCACGACGCATGCGCACGTGTGCGCGCCATCCGGCATCTTCCACCCCCGCCGCCGCTGGTGACGTTGCCTGCCGACTTCGTGATAGCGCGCAGTACTTATCTCAGCAGCGGGAGCGGCTTCCTCATCCGGAATGAGGAATTCAATGTCGTGATGGATGACGCAGATTGCAAAACGAGAATTGATTCAATCCTGAGCGAAACTGTCGTACGCGGGGGGAAGGTATATGGGCAGCGGCGCGAATCCGGCGGCCAAACCGAGGTCGCAGAGCCGATGCCGCTATCGCAGCCCTCTTCGGATGGCTCTTCCTTCACCGAGAAAAGAACGGTCGGCGGCATCGCCATGCGCTGCGGGTCCGCCGACTTGCGCACCGATATAGCGCAGGACGTGTGCGCTGCCGATGCGGGTACAGATGTGCTGCGCGATGGAGTTCGTTACCCGATCATCCTGTATTCACGTGGCGTTGTTCCCGTGCGCAAGATGGTTGTTGTGACCGAGCCGGTCAGTGTGCAGATCGGCAAGCCGGTCAGTCCGGAGCGCATCGCGCTATCGGGAGCCAAATGATGCGAACCCGGTAAACGCGCCGGTGATTCGCTCATCGCAGTCGGGATAGGCCATGGTGGAATTTGTCGTGATCTCGCTGACGGCGATCGGCTTATTCCCGGGTATCTGGTACATCGGCAAGTTCCATGGCATCCAAGCCACGACTCTTTCAAGCCAAATACGGACCAGAATGCAAAAAGCCCACGAACCGAAATTCGTGGGCTTCCTGCGTATTCGTGGTAGGCCGTGCGGGATTCGAACCTGCGACCAACGGATTAAAAGTCCGCTGCTCTACCAGCTGAGCTAACGACCCGAAAGAAGCAAGATTATAGGGGCAGGGCGCCGTGCTGTCAAACGCTCATGCCCGATCTTGCTACAAAACTTTATTTCAGCACCGCCAGGCGGTCCTTGGCCGATTGCGCGGCCGGGGTGCCCGGGAACTTCGAGACCAGTTGCTGCAGGGTCTTCTTGGCGCGCGCCAGGTCCTTCAGCTCGGCGTAGCTGGTGGCCATGTTCAGCATCGCGTCGGCGGCCTTCGGGCTGCCGGCGTAGGTAGTGGTGACCACTTCCTGGGCGGCGATCGCCTTCTTGTAGTCGCGCTGGGCGTAATAGGCGTTGCCGAGCCAGTACTGGGCGTTGGCGGCGTAGGCCGACTCGGGGTAGCGCTTGACGAAGTCCTGCAGGGCGGCGGCCGCGGCCTTGTAGTCGCCCGACTGGAAGGTGGTCATGGCCGCGTCGTAGGCCTGTTTCTCGGACGGCAGGACGGCGGCGGACTGGCCGTCGATGGTCGTCTGCTGCGGTTCGAGCTTCTTCATGCGGGCGTCGAGGTCGGCGTACAGCGTGCGCTGGGCGTTCTGCGCCTTGGCCACTTCGTTGGCCAGGACTTCGATCTGGCCGCGCAGCTTGGCGATCTCGGACATCGTCTGCTCGTGCTGGTTCAGCATGTCGAGTGTCGCGCTCTTGTCGGCCTTGTTGTCGAGGCGTCCGCTCAGGTCGCGCGCGATGTTGTCGACCTTGGCGCGCAGGTCGAGGATGGCCTTGCGCGCTTCGTCGTCCTCGAGAATGCCGGCGCTGGCCTGCAGCGGCAGCCAGGCGGCGATCAGCAGGCAGGCAAGACGGGACGGAACCAGTTTTATCATGTCGTAGCTCTTTCTAAACTAAGCGCCTGGCAACACCTTCAGGGACGCTTTTAACCAGTGTTACAAAGGAAAACGGGGCGGGGTGCAGTCTGCACTGCAACCCGCCCCGCTGTCAATTAGCCGGGTCTTAACCAGGCTGATCGGACAAGATTACTGGTACACGATGTCTGCGCGACGGTTTTCAGCCCAGGCGGCTTCGCCCGAACCGGTTGCCTTCGGCTTTTCTTCGCCCAGCGAGACGGCTTCCATCTGGTTCTCGGCAACGCCCAGCGATGCCATCGAACGGCGGACGGCTTCGGCGCGCTTCTGGCCCAGGGCCAGGTTGTATTCGGTGCCGCCGCGCTCGTCGGTGTTGCCCTGGATCAGGACCTTGCGATCCTTGTGCTGGTTCAGGTAGGCCGAGTGGTTCTGCACGACCGGCTTGCCGTCTTCGCGCACGACGTAGCTGTCGAAGTCGAAGTAGATGCTGCGGTTGGCCAGAACGCCTTTCGGGTCGTTCAGCGGATCGACGGTCGCGGTTTCGACCGGCTGGATGTCGCGTGCGTCGGCCGGGGCCGCTGCCGGCTCAGGCGACTTCTCGACGACGGCTGGGGCTTCTGCCGGCACTGGGGTTTTGCAAGCTGCGAGCAGGGCAGCGGTAGCGATGATGAAGCCGAGGCTCTTTACATTGCGCATATTTTTTCTCCTGGTCTTGGTTAGTGATTTACTTCTTTACTTCATGAAAGGACCCCAGCTGGGCTCCCGAATGTTTCCCGCTTTGGTGGTCAGGCGTTGCTTGACCCGTCCATCCACCGAAACCACGGCCAGCGAGGTGCGCCCGCCGCCTTTGTTCGCATACATGATGTACTTGCCGTTAGGCGAAAAACTCGGTTCGGTGGCCCCATCGGCCAGGCGCAGCTCCTGGCCGCTGGCCAGGTCCATCGCATAAAGGGAGAAACCGCCATCGCGCTGCGAAATCCAGGCCAGGGTCTTGCCGTCTGGAGACACGCGCGGGCTGATGTTATAGCTGCCGTTGAAGGTGACGCGTTGGGCGTTGCCGCCGTTCACGCTCATTTTGTAGATCTGCGGACCGCCGCTGCGGTCGCTCGTGAAATAAATGCTCTGGCCGTCGGCCGAGAACTGCGGTTCGGTGTCGATGCCGTTGCTGTTGGTCAGGCGGCGCAGGCCCGAGCCGTCGGCGTTGACGATGTAGACCTGGTAGCTGCCCGACTTCGACAGGGCGATCGCCAGCTTGCTGCCGTCCGGCGACCACGACGGGGCCGAGTTGCTGCCTTTTTCGTTGGCGATCACGCGGCGCTTGCCGGTGACCAGGTCCTGCATGTAGATGACCGGCTTGCGGTCTTCAAAAGAAACGTAGGCGACCTTGCCGCCGTCCGGCGACCAGGACGGCGAAATGATCGGTTCCTTGCCTTGCACGGCGACGATCTCGTTCTCGCCGTCGGCATCGGCCACCGCCAGCGCGTAGTTGCGGCCGGCGCGGTTTTCCTTCACGTAGGCGATGCGGGTCGAGAAGATGCCGCGCACGCCGGTCAGCTTTTCGTAGACGTCGTCGGCGATGCGGTGCGCCTGCAGGCGGGTGTAGCGCGGCTGCACTTCGCCGCCCAGCGAGGACAGCTGGCCGCCCTTGACGGTGTCGAGCAGTTTGTAGCGCACGGCGAAGCGGCCGTCCGGCTGGCGCGTGACGCTGCCGATGACCAGGGCGTCGGCGCCGCGCGCCTTCCAGGTATTCACGTCGACATTGGCGCTGTCGCTGATGACCTGGCCGGCGTCGATCACCTTGAACACGCCGCTGCGCTCGAGGTCGGCGCGGATGACGGCCGACACCTGGGCCGGCGCCACGCCTTCGTCGGCGAAGGCCGCGACCGCGACCGGAATCTGGTTGCTGCCCACGCCGGCGATTTCGACTTGCAGCTGGGCGTTCGCCGCCGACCCGATCAGGAGGGTGGCGCTGAACAGCAGGTAATGAAGTTGTTTTTTCATGCTTTATCTCGGCAAAAAATGAGTCGGCTTTTTAGTCGAGGTCTTTCATTGAGAAATTGACCACGAGATTGCGCTCTACCGTACCATCTTTCTTCTTCGGAAGCGGTGACGATTTGTTAATGCCGCGTTCCACGGCATCGTCGAACTGCGGCACGCCGCTGCTCTTGGCCAGGCGTACCGACAGGATCTCGCCGGTCGGCAGCAATTCGACCCGGAAGGTAACCTTCGGGTTGCCCGGCTGGTCGGTGCTGCCCGCGTAGGTCGTGTTGCTCTTGATCAGGGCCGTGAGGCGCGCGACGTAGCCGGCGTCGATCTTCGGCGCGCTCGATTTCTCGGCGTTGCCGGCGGTGCCGGCCGCGCCCGTGATGCGCTTCAGTTCGAGGTCGCGCAGCTTGTCGAGCTGGGCCTTCTCGGCGGCGGCGGCCTTGGCCTTCGCGGCTTTCTCGTCGGCGAGCTTCTTCTTCTCGGCGGCGGCTTTCGCCTCGGCGAGCTTCTTCTCTTCTTCCTTCTTCTTCTCGGCCAGTTCTTTCTGCTTCTGTTCCTCGCGCTGCTTTTGCTCAGCCAGTTCCTTGCGTTTCTGTTCCTCGCGCTGCTTCTGCTCGGCCAGCTCCTTGCGCTTCAGCTCCTCGCGCTCCTTCTGCTCGGCCAGTTCGCGCCGCTCGCGTTCCTGTTCCTTCTTCGCCAGCTCGAGCTTGCGCTGCTTCTCGCGCTCCAGGGCGATGTCCGGCGCGGCCGGTTTCACCGGCTCGGGCTCGACCACCTTCGGCACCGGCGGCGCCGGCGGTGGCGGGACGGGCGTCGGCTCGGGTTCCGGCTGCGGCTCGGGTTCAGGCGCGGGCGGCGGCGGCGGGGCGGCCGACTCGACCTTCATGTCCCAGACCTCGGCCTCGACCGTGACCGGCGTCTTGCTCTGCCAGCTGATGCCGAAATACAGGAAGGCCAGCAGCAATGCGTGCACGGCCACGGCCAGCAGGATGGCTGGCACGCGGCTCGGTTCGGGCGGCACCGTGTACGGGGCGCCGGGGGAAGCTGGCTTCATTACGGACTGCACTCTTTACTGGGTGGCAAGGCCAACGCGGCCGATGCCCATCTTCTTCGCTTCCGAGATCATTTCGATCACTTCTTCGTACTTGCTCTCGCGGTCGCCGGCGATCAGGACCGGATAGTCCGGATTTTCCGCGTGCAGTTCGCGCAGGCGGGTAAGCAGGGCGGCGCGCGTGTCCATCGTCTGGGCGGGCGTCGAGGCCTTGCCGTGCACGCCGATCGAGAGTTCGGCATTCGGCTTGATCGAAATCTGGATGTAGGTGTCCGGCGGCAGCGTCGACTTCTCGGCGCGTGGCAGGTTGACCACGTTCGGCGTCTCGTTGGCCGGCACCGCCATGAAGATGATGAGCAGCACCAGCATCACGTCGATGTAGGGCACGACGTTGATCTCGGATTTCAGTTTGCCGCGGCGTCCGCTGCGCAGGCTGCTGGATAAGGCCATGTCGGTTCCTCCGTCTATCAGCGCGACTGGCGCTGCAGGATGTTCGAGAACTCTTCGACGAAGCTTTCGAAACGGATCGCCAGGCGGTCGATGTCGTGGGTGAAGCGGTTGTAGGCAACCACGGCCGGGATCGCGGCGAACAGGCCGATCGCGGTGGCGATCAGCGCCTCGGCGATGCCGGGAGCGACGACGGCCAGGGTTGCCTGCTGCACGTTGGCCAGGCCGCGGAAGGCGTTCATGATGCCCCAGACGGTGCCGAGCAGGCCGATGTACGGGGAGACCGAGCCGACCGAGGCCAGGAAGTTCAGGTGCAGGTCGAGGGCGTCGAGTTCGCGCTGGAAGGCGGCGCGCATCGCGCGGCGGGCGCCGTCGAGCACCGAGTTCATGTCGAGGGCGTCGCGCGATGCCTGCTTGCCCTTGATGAATTCACCCATGCCGGCCTCGAAGATGCGGGCCAGGGCGCCGCTCTGGTCGCGCTGAGCGCTGGCGCTCTGGTGCAGGGTGTGCAGGTTGCCGCCGGCCCAGAAGCTGCGTTCGAACTGCTCGGTCTGGCGGCGCGCCGCGCGGATCGCGAACAGCTTGCGGAAAATATAGGACCACGAGAACACCGACAGGAGCAGCAACAGCAGCATGATGAGCTGCACGAGGATGTGCGCATTACTGATCAGGGCAACGAAGGAAAGGTCGTGGGTCGGGGTCATCGGTTAGGCAATATTGTTGATTTATTCAAGCGGCACGCATTTTATCAGCGACATGCTCCGGGAGCGAGCGCGGACGGACCGTGGCGAGGTCGACACAGCCGACTTTCACGCTCGCTTCGACCAGCAGGGTGTCGCCCTTGTACGCTTTCTGGGCGAACTGCACCGAGGCGCGGCCGAGCTTTTCGATGACGAGCGTGAGGCGCAGCTCGTCGTCGAGGCGGGCGGGAGCGTGGTAATCGATCGTGGCGCTCTTCACCACGAAGCCGGCGTTGTCGGTCGCGATCAGTTCCTGCTGGTTGATGCCGGCGGCGCGCAGCCATTCGGTGCGCGCACGTTCGAAGAACTTCAGGTAATTCGCGTAGAACACGATGCCGCCGGCATCGGTGTCTTCGTAATAAACCCGGACTGGCCAGGTGAAAACGGAGGGCATGCTACAAGCCATAAATGATAATAGGAAACATTTTACGCTATTCAACTCCGTATATGTACTCTGGCGAACATGTCGGGTGGGAAAGCGCGACCGCGGCGCATGCCGCCCGGCCAAGCGTGCGGCCGTAGTAGACGAGAGGCTAGCTGTCAAGACAACAACTGTAACACTTTCTCACAATTATCGAAGCGGGGGCGCACGGTGTGCATATGCCTGATCTTTCGTAGGATGGGCACTTGTGCCCACGCGGTATGGCCGGTTGAGTAGAGGTGTGGTATGCAGGCAGCGAGACGTTGACGCAGCCTTACAAGCTGGAACAGGCGATATGTCGCGGTACCATACCGCGTGGGCACGAGTGCCCACCCTACAAGATCCCTCAACCCCGCTTGATATTGAACGGCGAGAACCCCTGGCAAGTCGGCATCAGCTCGATCAGGTTGACGTTCACGTGCGGCGGCAGAGTGGCGATCCAGTAGGCGGTCTCGGCGATGTCCTTGGCGGTCAGCGGCGTGGTGCCTTCGTAGACCTTGGCGGCGGCCGCGTCGTCGCCCTTGAAGCGCACGTTCGAGAACTCGGTGCCGCCGCACAGGCCCGGCGCCAGGTTGGTGGCGCGCACGCCCGTGCCGACCAGGTCGGCGCGCAGGTTCAGTGTGAACTGCTCGACGAAGGCCTTGGTCGCGCCGTAGACGTTGCCGCCCGGGTAGGGGTAGTGGCCGGCCACCGAGCCCAGGTTGATGATCAGGCCGCTGCCGCGCTCGACCATGGCGGGCAGGACGGTGCGGGTCATGGTCACGAGGCCCTGGCAATTGGTCGCGATCATGGTTTCCCAGTCTTCCAATGGCGCCTCGTGCGCGGGCGACGTGCCCAGGGCCAGGCCGGCATTGTTGATCAGCACGTCGATCTGGCGCCAGGATTGCGGCAGCAGCGCCAGCGCGTCCTCGATCGAGGCCTTGCTCGTCACATCCATCTCCACCGGCAGCGCCGAATCGCCCAGCTCGGCGGCGAGGCTTTCCAGGCGCTCCTTGCGGCGCGCCGCCATCACGACCTGGTGGCCATTGCGGACGAAGGTGCGCGCCATTTCGGCGCCGAATCCGGCCGATGCGCCGGTGATGAAAACGATCATGATGGGGTTCCTCGGATTGGACAAGCTCCGTGATTGTAGCCGAATTGATCATGTTGCCTGCCCCTTGGCCGGAGATGGCGCGCCTGACAAAACCTCCATGGCTGCGTTGCATCGTCTCGCCGTACAGGCGTACTGTCTTCGACGCTGCGCCTTGCCCTGAAGGTTTTGTCAGGCGCGCCTTGGGGGCAGGGAGCTTTCCTTGCCCTAAAGGGACACATCAAATACAATCTGGAGTCCTTTGCATCTCACGTAACTGGCGAAAACCGCGCGCGCTCCGAGCCCGGCGGCAAGGTGGTCAACCACCGGGGAACGTGAGATTTCATCCGCCGTTCGCCTGGGCAGCCGACAAGGGTACGCGTTGTCGCGCGCTTGGCTGCCTTCTGGCTTCCTGCCGATTCCGCACGCACTTGTCTGGTTCTCTTATCGATTGGAGTTTTGTTCATGTTTGCAAAAGATCACACGCTGGCCAATGTCGACCCGGAACTGTGGGACGCGATTCAGAAGGAAAACACCCGTCAGCAGGATCACATCGAGCTGATCGCCTCGGAAAACTACACCTCGCCGGCCGTGATGCAGGCCCAGGGTTCCCAGCTGACCAATAAGTACGCCGAAGGCTATCCGGGCAAGCGCTACTACGGCGGCTGCGAATACGTCGACGTCGCCGAGCAACTGGCGATCGACCGCGTCAAGCAGCTGTTCGGCGCCGAGGCCGCCAACGTGCAGCCGAACTCGGGCTCGCAGGCCAACCAGGGCGTGTTCTTCGCCATGCTGAAGCCGGGCGACACCATCATGGGCATGTCGCTGGCCGAAGGCGGCCACCTGACCCACGGCATGGCGCTGAACATGTCGGGCAAATGGTTCAACGTCATCTCCTACGGCCTGACCGAGCAGGAAGACATCGACTACGAGCAGATGGAACGCCTGGCGCGCGAGCACAAGCCGAAGATGATCATCGCGGGCGCCTCGGCGTTCTCGCTGCGCATCGACTTCGAGCGCTTCGCCAAGGTGGCCAAGGAAGTCGGCGCCTACTTCATGGTCGACATGGCCCACTACGCCGGCCTGATCGCCGCCGGCGAGTACCCGAACCCGGTGCCTTACGCCGACTTCGTCACCTCGACCACCCATAAATCGCTGCGCGGCCCGCGCGGCGGCATCATCCTGATGAAGTCCGAGCACGAGAAAGCCATCAATTCGGCGATCTTCCCGGGCATCCAGGGCGGTCCGCTGATGCACGTGATCGCCGGCAAGGCGGTCGCCTTCAAGGAAGCGCTGTCGCCGGAATTCAAGGCCTACCAGCAGCAAGTCGTGAAGAACGCCAAGGCCCTGGCCGACGCGCTGATCGCACGCGGCCTGCGGATAGTCTCGGGCACCACCCAGTCGCACGTGATGCTGGTCGACCTGCGCTCGAAAGGCCTGACCGGCAAGGAAGCCGAAGCCATCCTGGGCCAGGCCCACATGACCTGCAACAAAAACGGCATCCCGAACGACCCGCAGAAGCCGTTCGTGACCTCGGGCATCCGCCTGGGCAGCCCGGCCTTCACCACCCGCGGCTTCAAGGAAGAGGATGCGACCAAGGTCGGCAACCTGATCGCCGACGTGCTGGACAATCCGCACGACGCCGCCACCATCGAACGCGTCAAGGCCGAGGTGAAGGTCCTGACCGACAAGTATCCGGTCTACGCGGCATGAGCGGTAACTAAGTAGTAAAGTAAGCAGTAGTTGAAATCAGGGACGGCAGCTTGAAGTCGGGTTGCCGTCCCTTGTAATATTCCGGCGCCCCATGAAATGTCCGTTCTGCCAGCATGAAGATACCCAGGTCCTCGATACGCGCGTATCCGAGGAAGGCGACGCCATCCGCCGGCGCCGCCGCTGCGTGCAGTGCGACAAACGCTTCACCACCTACGAACGCATCGAACTGTCGATGCCGATCATCGTCAAGAAGAACGGCAGCCGCACCGAATTCTCCTCCGGCAAACTGCGCGGCAGCCTGATGCTGGCGCTGCGCAAGCGCCCGGTCTCGGCCGAGGCCATCGACGCCGCCGTCGCCTCGATCGAGGAAAAACTGCTCACCAGCGGCCGCCGCGAAGTCGACACCGGCTACGTCGGCGAACTGGTGATGCAGGAACTCAAGCGCCTCGACGAGATCGCCTACATCCGCTTCGCCTCGGTCTACAAGGACTTCAAGGACCTGGCCGAATTCCAGCAGGCCCTGGCCGAAGTCGGCCACTCCCGCAAATAATCCCCCCGTTTCCGCAAGCGCGCACGCTTGAGCCAACTCATCGGCGCGCCGGGGTGCGCTGATACCTTCACAGCTCGCGCGAATTCCCGCGCGTTCAACCTGTGGAGGTGGCCGTGCAGCGCTGTTGGTCGGAGGGTTTTACGCTGGTCGAGGTGCTGGTCGCGATGTTCGTGCTGGCGGTCGGCGCCGCCGGCGCGGCGGCCACCCAGTCGCACCTTGCCCGCCTGCGCGAACAGGCCGCGCTCGAATCGGAAGCCGTGCAGCTGGCCGCGTCGCTGGCGGCGCGCATGCACGCCAACCCTGCCCAGATGGCGCTGCCCGATGCCGCCAATCCCTACCTCCAGCTCGACTACGACGCC
>DNCF01000132.1:14582-14792 GCA_003484545.1 Massilia sp.
TCCGGCGCGCATGGCGCAATTCGACCTCTACGAGACCGGGCGCGCCATCCGTTCCGCCTTCCCGGGCGGACGCATCGCGGTCTGCCGCGACGACACGGTCTGGGACGGCGCCTTGCAGGCGCCCGACTGGGAGTGCGTCAGCAGCCCGTCGGCGCCCATCGTGATCAAGCTCGGCTGGCGCCTGCGCGCCGAGGCGGGGCAGCCGGCGCC
>DNCF01000132.1:15173-15379 GCA_003484545.1 Massilia sp.
AGCAGGGCATGAGCATCGCCGAGCTGCTGGTAGCGATGTCCTTGGGGCTGGGCGTGCTGCTGGCCGGCTCGACGCTGCTCACCGGCGCCAACGCCGCCTACGTCGGCCATGCGGACGCGGCCGGCATCGACGACGGCGGGCGCTATGCGCTCGAGCTCATCGGCCGCGCGGTGCGGCAGGGCGCCTTTGCGGATATCGAACGTCAC
>DNCF01000133.1:0-147 GCA_003484545.1 Massilia sp.
GCTCTTCCGATCTTTGCGGCCAGGCGGGCGGCACATTCAGCGGTGCGCGCTGCATGGCAGAGCGACAATGCCGTATCATCGAGCCTCGACAACATGGGAGATTCGATGGATTCGGTAGGTGTGGTGCTGGCGATGCTGCTGGCGGTG
>DNCF01000133.1:382-720 GCA_003484545.1 Massilia sp.
CTGGCGATGCTGCTGGCGGTGATCGGTAGCGGCTACCTGGTGCGCATGCTGCCTTTCGGGGTGCCGCTGCCCCTGGTGCAGATCGGTCTCGGCGCCGTGATCTCGGGCGTGTTCGGGCACGGCGTGATCCTCGACCCGGAAATCTTCTTCCTCCTGTTCCTGCCGCCGCTGCTGTTCCTGGACGGCTGGCGCATCCCCAAGGTCGGCCTGTTCCGCGACAAGGGCACGATCCTCGAACTGGCCCTGGGCCTGGTGGTGTTCACCGTGGTCGGCGCCGGCTTCCTGATCCACTGGCTGGTACCGGCCATTCCGCTGCCGGTCGCCTTCGCCCTGGCCGC
>DNCF01000133.1:1003-1485 GCA_003484545.1 Massilia sp.
CGCGCATCCACGTGCCGCACCGCCTGATGCACATCCTCGAGGGCGAGTCGCTGCTGAACGACGCCAGCGGCCTGGTGTGCTTCCGCTTCGCGGTGGCCGCCGCCATGACCGGCGCCTTTTCCCTGGCCTCGGCCTCGGTCACCTTCCTGTGGGTGGCGCTGGCCGGCATTGCCTGCGGCGTGGCGATCACGGTCGCGGTCTCGTTCGTGCAGCGCGTGGTCGGCCAGCGCTTCGGCGAAGAACCCGGCTCGCCGATCCTGGTCAACCTGCTGCTGCCCTTCGGCGCCTACCTCGCCGCCGAGCACCTGGAAGCCTCGGGCATCCTGGCCGCAGTGGCCGCCGGCGTCACGATGAGCTACGTCGAACTGTCCGGCCGGGCGCTGGCCACCACCCGCATCCGCCGCACCGTGGTCTGGGACACGGTGCAGTTCTCGCTGAACGGCGTGATGTTCGTGCTGCTGGGCGAGCAGCTGCCCGAGATC
>DNCF01000133.1:1710-6779 GCA_003484545.1 Massilia sp.
ATCATCGAGCGCGCCCTGCGCTACGCCGGCCCCGAAGCGGCGCTGACCCCATGGACGCTGTTCGGCATCGCCCTCCTGATCAGCCTGGCGCTGATCCTGCTGCGCCTGCTCTGGGTCTGGGTCTCGCTGCGCCTGACCCTGCTCAACGCCCGCCTGCAGGGCCAGAAAGTGTACAAGCCGAACTTCCGCCTGGTGCTGGCCACCTCGCTGGCCGGCGTGCGCGGCGCCATCACCATGGCCGGCGTCCTGACCCTGCCGCTGGCCCTGCCCAGCGGCGCCCCCTTCCCGGCGCGCGACCTGGTGATCTTCTTCGCCAGCGCGGTGATCATCGTCTCGCTGATCGTCGCCAGCGTCGGCCTGCCGCGCGTGCTGCGCGGACTGGAAGTGCCGGAGGAAACCACGGAAGCCGCCCAGGAAGACCTGGCGCGCCACAACGCGGCGATCGCGGCCATTGCGGCCATCGAACGCGTCGGCCACGCCCACCTCGGCGAGAGCGAACACGCCGACATCCACGCCAGCGCGGTCGACCACGTGCGCGGCGTGTACGAGCACCGCCTGGGCGGCACGACCGGAGCGAACGAGCCGTCGCGCATCCGCGTGGCCGAGCAGGCCGAGAAGGAATACCGGCTGGCGGCGCTGCAGGCGGAGCGCAAGGCGATCCTCGAGCTGACGCATCAGCGCAAGGTGTCGGATGATATTGCGAGGAAGTTGTTGAGGGAGATAGATTTGGTGGAGGCGAGGTATAGGTAAATGGCGTCCCGCAGTCTCCACCTATTCCTGAAAAAGCCGAAGCACAACGTCCTATCTAAGTTCAATATCAGATGCATTCCAGCAACTCAGCTGATCAACGGGTAGCTATGCGATATTTACTATCGGAAGTAACTGTGCTGCCCTATTGATTTCTTACCGGGAGTGCAGAAGCAGCAGATTCACAACTCAAACGTGAACGTTCACCGTGAGTTGTGGAAACAATGACGCTAAATTCCTTACGGCTGGGTCCACCATACGTAACACTTCAGGCACTGATGACGATGCCTGGGTACGGCATGGGCCGAAGATTAAGAATACGGTAGAGGTCTTTTTCGCATATCAGCTCTGACGGCATACAAAATATTCATAGCGATCTAAAGGATGCACCTGTCAGCTTCTCGCCTTCCCAAATTTGCACCAACGATGAAGTAACAAAGATATCTGGGATCACCTGTTCGCTTTGCGGCAGCGGCACACGAAAACATCCTGGCACAGCAGGAACAGATTCTTTCACAAACACTTTGGTGGCATGGAGATAAATTGGCGGATTACCTTCCATGACAACTTCGAACGTGGATCTGGACAAGTCAATCACGTCACACGACTGGTCTGGTAGGTGCATGAATGCTTGAGACTTCTCGACGCCGACCGTGCACGGAACAAATTCCTCCTTTGAACTTCCCGCCCTCAACAAAACGTCGAATCCCCGCTGCGAAAAGATTGGAATCCAATTCCACAACATGTAATCGGTACATTCACGCAAGCCGTTGGCCATTTCAACATCATTTATCGATGTCGAAAAGCTAGCCTCCTTACCGCATTCGCGCAAGCATTCCTTTACGTACGTAGGCGATGTGCCGCCAGATGGCAGTGCATCTCTAAGGTACGCATCATCTAACGCCAGAATTGTCGAGAATTCAGACGTTTCGATTGCATAAAGACTCATGGGAGCCATCCTTCATGATATATACCGTTTTAATTCGATTAAGGACGCCGATGATTGCCGAGAAGGTCGCGGTAGCGCCGGTACGGTTCGCTCAAGGTCGCGCTTGGACGACTCAACCTGCCAAGAAAACGTGCCACGCCACCGCCGATGGGAATACCAATGCCGCTAGTAACCCGATACAAAACGAAACGAGATCCCCCCTAGCATAAGGGCGATGACTGAGCCTGCTGCGCCAGAAGGTTTGTGATAACCCGCCAAGGCCAAGGGCCACGATGACGATCAAAAGATAATCCTGGCGCTCAATCGACTGCAGGCCAAAGCATACTAAAACCGCCCAGCTAAACATTGGATGAATCACACGCGCGGCAAAATCCATTTTTTCGTGACAAAGGTGAGGTCTGGCATTATGCCACGGGGGCAAGTCTGATTTACCGCATCTTGACATCACAACAATGATGCAATCGAACAAAACCAAGGCCGCGTTCAGATGACGGGATTTGCTCCCACCATACACATCTGGACGAAACATGAGCGTAATGGCGCTGGAAAACTCTGCCTCTAGCATTCTTAGCTCTCTGCTTGCCTCGCGCCAAATGTCGCAACGGTCGCTGGAAAGCTGCTTGCCTGCGCCGCCCGGCGTGCCCAACTATCCATATGTTTCCCGGCCCCGACCAGCGCCTGCGTTATGTCCCGTACAGTGCGCCGATGCCGGAAGCGTAATATCGATCCGCACGTACCACTCAAGACCGGTATCCACGATGAGCACAGACCAAGCCGCAGAGAACACCCTTCCCCTGGCCGACCCGCCCGCCGCCGCCAAGGCCGCCGGCCTGCGCTACGTTACCGACAGCAAGCCCGGCATCCGGCGCGAAAAGGACGGCGAAGGGTTTCGCTACCTCGACGCCAAGGGCGAGCCGGTCGAGGACGAGGCCACGCTCAAGCGCATCAAGGCGCTGGCGATCCCGCCGGCCTGGCAAGAGGTCTGGATCTGTGCCCAGGCCAACGGTCACCTCCAGGCCACCGGACGCGATGCCAAGGGGCGCAAGCAGTACCGCTACCACGCCAGGTGGCGCAACGTGCGCGACGAGGTGAAGTACGAGCGCATGATCAATTTCGGCAAGGCCCTGCCCCAGATCCGCGCCGAGGTCGACCGCGCGCTGAAGCTGCCCGGCTTGCCGCGCGAAAAGGTGCTGGCGACCATCGTCTACCTGCTGGAGGCGACGATGATGCGCGTCGGTAACGAGGAATATGCGCGCACGAATAAATCCTTCGGCATCACCACCCTGCGCAACCGCCACGTGAAGGTCGACGGCAGCGACGTCGAGTTCCGCTTCCGCGGCAAGAGCGGGGTCTACCACAAGATCCACGTGCACGACCGGCGCCTGGCGCGCATCATCCGCAGCTCGCGCGATTTGCCCGGCCAGGAACTGTTCCAGTACGTCGACGAGGATGGCGAGACCCACAGCATCGATTCGAGCGACGTCAACGACTACCTGCGTACCATCACCGGCGAGGACTACACCGCCAAGGACTTCCGCACCTGGTCGGGCACGGTGCTGGCCGCGATGGCGCTGCAGGAATTCGAGAAGTTCGATTCCGAGACCCAGGCCAAGAAGAACATCGTGCGCGCCATCGAATCGGTGGCCGAAAAACTCGGCAACACACCCTCAGTCTGCCGCAAGTGCTACGTGCACCCGGCCGTGCTCGACGCCTATCTCGAGGGCAGCGTGCTCGAAGCCCTGCGCGAGCGCACCGAGCAGCAGCTGACCGAAGACCTGCACACCTTGCAGCCCGAGGAGGCGGCGGTGCTGGCCATGCTGCAGCAGCGCCTCATCCGCGAACAGGAAAATCCGACGCCGCCCGCACCCAGCCAGCGCAAGCTGCGCAAGGCGGCCTGACCCACGCAGCGAACACTCCTCGAAAGGCATTCCATGACCGACCAGGCATCCACGCAGGACTTCAAGCAGGGCCGATTCACGATCGAACAGGTGGCCGCGTTCGGGCACCAGGTCACCGGGGTCTCGGTCTCGGAAGACAATCGCATCTTCGTCAACTTCCCGCGCTGGACCGAGGACACGGCGGTGTCGGTGGCCGAACTGCTGCCGGACGGCGGTTTGAAGCCCTATCCGGACGAGGAATGGAATGCCTGGCGCAACGCGAAGAAGGACGAGGTCTCGCCCGAAGACCATTGGGTGTGCGTGCAGAGCGTGGTCGCCGACGGGCACGGCAGCCTGTGGGTGCTGGACCCGGCCGCGCCGGCGCAAAGCCACCTGGTCTCGGGCGGCGCCAAGCTGGTCCAGGTCGACCTGGCGAGCAACAAGGCGGTGCGCACCATCGCGTTCGACGAAGACGCGGCGCCGCAAGGCTCCTACCTGAACGACGTGCGCTTCGCGCCGGACGGCCGCCATGCCTACATCACCGATTCGGGCGTGGTCGGCGCCATCCTCGTCGTCGACCTCGGCAGCGGCAAGGCCGTGCGCGTGCTCGACGGCGACCCATCTACCCAGATGAAGAAGGGGCTGAACGTGAAGGCGGACGGCAAGGAGCTGCGCCGCCCGGACGGCCGCGGCGTCGAGTTCTCGGCCGACGGCATCGAACTCTCGGGCGACGGCCAGTACCTGTACTGGCAGGCGATCAAGGGCGACACCCTGTACCGCATTCCCACCAAGGTACTGATCGGTGCCGGCATGCGCGGCGAGGACGTATCAAGCAGCGTCGAGCCCTACGGCCTGAACGAAGTGGCGGACGGCCTCCTGATCCCGCGCGGGACGAACGTCATGCTGCTCACCTCGGTCGAAGTCGATGCGGTCCGTGCGCGCGACCTCGACGCGGGCGCGCAGGCGCCGATCCGCACACTGGTGCAGGACAAGCGCCTGCGCTGGCCCGATACCTTCGCCCAGGGTCCGGACGGCACCGTCTACGTGACCACCTCGCACATCCAGGACTCGAGCTTCTTCAAGCCCGACGCCCCGGCGGCGCTGCCAACCCAGCTGTGGAAGCTGACGCCCGGCGGCGCCTGACGGTCGACGGCCAAGCTTGCAGCCAGACGTCAGCGGATCAGGTAGGTCGTCACCTTCCAGCTGCCGTCCGGCAGGCGCATCGGCACCACGGTTTCCGTCATGCCGGCGCGGTTGGCGAAGTCGGTGGCGTACTGGATCACGACGTACTCGCCGTCGGGCACGCCCGGCAGGCTCTTGGTGAAGGTGGCCGAGGTCTGCTTGCGCGACTTGACCGCGCCGAGCGGCGCGCGCGCCTGGGTGCCGACCTGGTTCCAGGTGTCGCGCGTGATCGCGGACTGCATCACGGGCGCGCCCTGGTCCCAGGCCTCGGCGGTCTTGCCGGCGTCCATCACGGCCAGCCAGCGCGTGGCGGC
>DNCF01000134.1:0-4017 GCA_003484545.1 Massilia sp.
TCGCAGTAGCGCCGGCGGCGTGCCGTCTTCCCCGGCGGCGCGTCGCTGCCCCCGGCCCCGGCCGGTCAGCGCATCAGGCCCTTGATCACGTCGGCCCCGAAACCCATTTTCTCGTAGTGCGCCTCGCACATCGCGATGTAGTCGTGGACATCGAAATGGCCCGCCGAATTGCCCTGCTCGTCGAGCCAGATCAGCGGTCCGCTCACGATGAAGAACACCCGCATCGGCTCCTCGTGTTCGAAGGCGACGAGGGTATGGCCCTCGCCCGGCGTTTCGTAGACGAAGTCGCCCTTGGTAGCGGTCCAGTCGTGCTCCAGGTAGCCCCATTTGCCGGAAATGGTGTAGGCGAACACTTCGTGCGGGTGGTAGTGGCGATTGACCAGCCCGGCCTTCTTCGCCATCAGGATGTCGCACCACTTGTTCGCCGACGGCGAAATCCAGAGCGGGCGCGACGACACGGTCTCGGTGAAGGGAACGTAGAGCCGTTCGTCCTCGGAGGCGGCATTCGCGATGAATGCCTCGGGAAGCGCATGCGGCTTGAAGGGATTGGCGATCGGATTCAGGTCGCGCCAGAATTCGTTGGTGGCCTTGTCTACCATGGGAGTCTCCTGCGTAGTAAGAATGGATGAAGGAACACCCAATATAGCGCCTGGCGCGGCCTGGCGATTGACTGAGCGGGACATGAATTCGGCACTTGCCGCCGGGTCGACGCCGCAAACCCGGCCGGGCGTGCTATGTTTGAGGGAGCACGATGCGAAACCGCCATAGAAGCGGCAGCGACCGATGGAGACAACCCGATGCGCGCGCGTTCCCCCTGCTCTTTCCCCGGCATCACCCACGCCTGTACGACCCCGGTTGCCCCTGGTGACCGGCTGGCCTACTGGGATTCCTATAACGCCGATGCACTGGTCGGCCTGCGCACCAGCGCACAGTCTCCGGATGGCCTGCTCGCACGCCAGACCAACGTCGCGCTGCCCGCCATGAACCTTGCCGACATCGCAGGCAATGCGCACGCGGTCGAGCGCAGCGCGCGCCTGGCCGGCATGTATCCGAAGGACGCGGTCTTCGCCTGCCACCTGGTGCAGGGTACGGCCGTCTTCATCCAGGGCGGCAAGCAGTTCGCGCTGGCCGCCGGCGACACGATCGTCTACGACACCCGCCGCCCCTACACCCTCGCCTTCCTCTCGGACATGCGGCAATTCCTGGTCGACATCCCGGTCGCCGAGCTGGACGCCTACTGGGGCCTGCGCGTGGACGACCTGCCCCTGGCGATCGCCCCGCATGGCGGCGTCGGGGCCGCCCTTGGAGCGGAGCTGCGCCGCACCTTGCACGGCTACCTCCGCGCGCCGACGCCCGAGGACAGCATCGCCCTGCCGGCGTGTACCCATGCCGTACTGCGGACCATGGCGCAGTCGCGCCTGCGCGGTCTCGATGGCCCGCCCCAGTCGCTGCTGCACATCCTCGCCGCCAGGATGCATGTCGCCCGCCACCTGCACGACCCGGATCTCTCCCCGCACGACGTGGCCAGGGCCACGGGGGTGTCGGTCCGCCACCTGAACCGCCTGTTCGCGCGGGAAAACACCTCGCTGGCGGAGCATATCTGGGCGCAGCGGGCGGCGATGGCCTACCGCGAACTGGTGCACCCGGGAGCGCGGCCAGCAAGCATCGGCGAGATCGCTTTGCGCTGGGGGTTTTCCAGCCCGGCGCACTTCTCGCGCACGATCGCGGCAGGCTATGGGGCGCCGCCGTCGGCGCTGCGCAGGAAGGCGCAGGGGTGAGACGGCGGGCGTCGCGCCGCCCTGGCAAGGACAGCAGCACCGCGCCCGCCGCCCATGCGGCGTGCATTCACATCAACGAAGGAGACCGACATGCACATCCCCTCCATGAAAGACCAGGTCAGCGCCGACGAGTGGCAACTGCGCTGCGACCTGGCCGCCTGTTACCGGCTCGTCGCCATGTACGGCTGGACCGACCTGATCTTCACGCACATCAGCGCCCGCGTCCCCGGCCCCGAGCACCACTTCCTGATCAACCCCTACGGCATGATGTTCGACGAGATCACCGCGTCGTCCCTGATCAAGGTCGACCAGGACGGCAACAAGCTGTCCGAGTCGACCTTGCCGGTCAACCGCGCCGGCTTCGTCATCCACAGCGCCATCCACGCCGTGCGCGACGATGCCCAATGCGTGATCCACACCCACACCCGCGCCGGCGTGGCGGTCAGCGCCCAGCAGGGTGGCGTGCTGCCGATCTCCCAGCAATCGACCTTCGTCCTCGCCTCGCTGGCCTACCACGACTACGAGGGCGTGGCGCTGCACGACGCCGAAAAGCCGCGCCTGCAGGACGACCTGGGCGGGGCCAATTTCCTCATGCTGCGCAACCACGGCCTGCTGACGGTTGGCGCCAGCATCCCCGATGCCTTCCTGTCGATGTACATCTTCGAGAGCGCCTGCCAGATCCAGCTCGCCGCACAGTCGGGCGGCGGCGAACTGCGCATGATCGCACCGGAGATCCTGGGCGGCACCGCCGAATCGATGAAGGTCCAGACCTCGGGGCTGGGCGGCGCCTTCGCCTGGCCAGCCCTGCTGCGCAAGCTCAACCGCGTCGACGACAGCTACCTGACCTGAGCCATTCTCGATACAAGAAAAAAGAAAACAACAAGGAGACATGAATGAACGATTTCATCGCGTTGTTGCCCACCCTGCTCATCGGCGCCCTCGGCCTGATCATGTTCGGGCTGGGCCTCTCGCTCACCGTTGGCGACTTCCGCCGTCTGCTCGGCCAGCCCAAGCCGGTGCTGCTGGCGCTCATCCTGCAGGCGTTGGTGCTGCCCGCGGTCTGCTACGGCCTGATCGTGGCGCTGGACGTACAGCCGGTGTACGCCGTCGGCCTGATGCTGCTCGCCGCCTCGCCGGGCGGCGTATCGGCCAACCTGTACAGCCATCTCTTCGGCGGCAACGTCGCGATGAATATCTCGCTCACGGCCATCAACACGGTCTTGTCGATCATCAGCCTGCCCCTGATCGGCAACTTTGCGATCAGTACCTTCGCCAAGACGGGCCAGGTCGTGCCCATGCAGACCGGGAAGGTGATCGAGGTGATCGTCATCGTGATGGTGCCGGTGCTGATCGGCATGTTCGTGAAGAACCGCGCGCCGGCCTTCGCCGCACGCTCCGACAAACCGATGAAGCGCTTCTCGATGCTGGTGCTGGCTGCGCTCGCGCTGATCGCCATCGCCAAGGAGTGGAGCTCCTTGAGCGCTTCGTTCGCCTCGATCGGACTGGCCGTCATCGCCTTCAACGCCCTCAGCCTGGGACTGGGCTACTACGTGCCGCGCATGCTGGGGCTGGACAAGCCGAACGCGATCGCGATCGGCTACGAAATCGGCATCCACAACTCGACGCTGGCGATCTTTGTCGCGGTGTCGGTGCTGGGGGACTTCCAGTTGGTGGTGCCGGCGGCGATTTACTCGGTCAGCATGTATGTGCTGGCGACGGCGTTCGGTTTTCTTGTGTTGGGAAGGCAGCCCGCCGCGGCGGCAGTGCGGGCCTGACATCGACCACATGGAGGGCGCCATTCGCCGGCGCCCCGCTTCACGCGGCCGCTGGCGCTTTCGCCCAGGGACGCCACCGGCCCGGCGTCACGACCAGTACGCCAGGGCTCCTCCTCCTGGACGCCTGGTCGAGGGTTCTTGTCGCTCGTGTTGTCGTTGGCGTCGAGTCGACCAGCCGGCACCAGGCTAACTGTCGGTTAGTTACATTTTCCGGCAACGAGAAGCCGCGTCGGGCTCCCCTCAGCGTCCGGTGAGGGTATATGTCGATTCGACAGAGCGCCTCAAAGCGGCGCCATCTCGACCGCCACGCCGGACAGGACTGCGTTACCCGACAAGGGGTCGCGCAGGTTCTCGTCGAGCAGCGCGTTCAGGTTGACGCCGGGGCGCTCGGCCGCCACGCCAAGGCGGGTGCCGGCCAGGTCGTGGCCCCAGCCATGGGGCAGGCTGACCACGCCGGGCATCAT
>DNCF01000134.1:4238-4376 GCA_003484545.1 Massilia sp.
GCTGACCACGCCGGGCATCATTTCGTCGCTCACTTCCACCTGGACGTCGATGCGGCGCGCGCCCTTGCGCAGCTGCGCCATCCCGCCATCGCGCAGGCCGAGCCGGGCGGCGTCGAGCGGATGCACCAGCGCCGTGCC
>DNCF01000134.1:4517-5160 GCA_003484545.1 Massilia sp.
CGGATGCACCAGCGCCGTGCAGCGGTAGGCGCCCTTGGCCAGCACCGGCAGGTTGTGCATCCAGCTGTTGTTCGAGCGCAGCTGGCGCCTGCCGATGATGACGAGATCCGGTGCGGGCACGGCCAGATCGAGCGCAACCCGCGCCAGGTCCTCCAGCAGCGCGAAAGGGGCCAGTTCGATCTTGCCGGACGGCGTGCGCAAGGCTTCCGGAATCCGCCGGGTCATCGGCCCCAGGTCGATGCCGGACGGGGCTTGCCTGATCTTCGCCAGCGTGAGGCCGTCGGGCACGCGGCCGAACCCGTCGCCGTAGGGGCCGGTGCGCAAGGCCAGGTCGAGCAGGCGCTGCGGCCCGCGCAGCGGGGCCAGCGCCGCCATCACCTGCGCGGCGGCCGGACCGAAGCTCTTGTCCAGTTCCTGCTCCAGCAAGGCGTCGTCCAGCGCCTCGATGTCGGCTCCGGCGCCCTGCCCTCCGGCGATCGCGGCAATGCGCAGCAGGCTCTCCCACTCGTTGGGCTGGCCGGGCCGGCACGCGAGAACCGGCGGGCTGTAGCGCGCGTGATTACGGTGCGAAAACTGGGTGAAGGTGACGTCGTAGTGGTCGTCTTCCAGCGGCGACGGCCCGGGCAGGATCACGTCGGCGTGG
>DNCF01000134.1:5427-5566 GCA_003484545.1 Massilia sp.
AGGATCACGTCGGCGTGGCGCGAGGTTTCGTTCAGGTAGATGTCGAGACTGACCATGAACTCCAATCGGTCCAGCGCGGCGGCCAGGCGCGGGCCGTTGGGGCTTGAGAGCACCGGATTGCCGGCGATCGCGATCAGCG
>DNCF01000135.1 GCA_003484545.1 Massilia sp.
CGGCCACGGCTCGGCCGGCGAAGCGATGCTGCGCCTGGGGCATGCGATCCGCCGCCGCGCTCCCGGCGCCGACGAAGACGACGAGGACAGCAGCCTGAGCCTGCCCCTGATCGGCCACCTGTCGCTGCCGCGCCAGCTGCGCATCCTGCTGGTTGCCTTCGGCGCCGGCATCCTGCTGACCATCCTGGCGATGTGGCAGAACGCCGCCGTCAACGCCCGCGTCGCCGCCCAGGTCCAGGTCGCCAGTGACCTGCTGATGCACTCGCAGCGGGTCGGCAAGGCGGCGCCGAACGCGCTGGCCGGCAATCCCGCTTCCTTCGACCAGCTGGCCGAGAGCCGCGCCGAAGTCAATCGCGACCTGCGCCTGCTGACCCAGGGCGGCGACGTCGGCAGCGTCGACGTGCCGGGCGCGAGCGGACGCCAGAGCGCGCTGCTGGCGCGGGTGCGCGCCACCTGGACCGCGTCCGAGCTGGGCGCGGCCAACATCCTGCAGATGAAGCCGGCACTGATCGGTTTCGACAAGAGCGTGCGCCAGCTCGACGCGCTGGCTTCCGAGATGCTGGTGCTGACCGAGGACCTGATGGCCCAGAACGTCGAGCGCGGCGCCAGCGCGCGCGAGCTGGCCGCGATCGGCCGCATGATGATGCTGACCCAACGCCTGGCGCGCGGCGCCAGCAGCTTCTTCGCGATCGGCGTGCCGCGCGACGACGCCGCAGTGCGCATCGGCGCCGACAGCGCCGCCTTCGAGCACGCGCTCGAGACCCTGCTCGCGGGCGGGGCGGCCCAGCGCAACGACGACCTGCGCGACAAGCTGCGCCAGGTGCAGATGCGCTTCGACGCCTTCCGCAAGGACTTCGCGCCCTTCCTCGACAACCCGACCGCCTACTCGAAGGCGCGCGCCGCCGCGCGCACCATCCACCGCGACAACGAGGAAATGAAAAAGCAGGTCGCGGCGCTGCAGGGCGGCTACCGCGAGCGGCAGTCCTCGTCGAACCCGTGGTTCTGGCTGCTGGTGGCGGCCTCGATCTTCACGCTGGCCACGGCCGGCTCGATCAGCCGCGTCATGCTGCAGGACTCGCGCAACCGCACCCGCGGCGCCGAGACGCGCCGCCGCGAAGCCGAGGCGATGCGCCAGCTGGCCCAGGCCAAGGAAGAGGAAGCGAAGGCGACCAACGACCAGAACCAGGCCGCGATTTTGCGCCTGATGAACGAACTGCAGGACGTGGCGAACGGCGACCTGACCGTGCACGCCACCGTCTCCGAGGACATCACCGGCGCGATCGCGGATTCCGTCAACTTCACCGTCGAGGAGTTGCGCGGCCTGGTGCTGCGCGTGACCGGCACCGCCGAGCAGGTGACCCAGGCCTCGAACGAGGCGCAGCAGATCTCGACCGAACTGCTGGGCGCGACCGAGCAGCAGTCGCGCGAGATCGAGGAAGCGTCGTCGACCGTCCTGCGCATGGCCGGCGAGATCACCGACGTGTCGAAGTCGGCCAAGGAATCGGCCGAGGTGGCGCGCCAGTCGGTGGCTGCGGCCGAGCAGGGCGCGAATGCGGTGCAGGACGCGATCTCGGGCATGCACGAGATCCGCGAGCAGATCCAGGAAACCTCGAAGCGCATCAAGCGCCTGGGCGAATCCTCGCAGGAGATCGGCGAAATCACCGAGCTGATCTCGGACATCACCGAACAGACCAACGTGCTGGCGCTGAACGCGGCGATCCAGGCCGCTTCCGCCGGCGAGGCCGGGCGCGGCTTCTCGGTCGTGGCGGAAGAGGTGCAGCGCCTGGCGGAACGCTCGGCCGAGGCGGCCAAGCAGATCGGCGCCCTGGTGCGGACGATTCAAACGGATACGCACGACGCCGTCGCGGCAATGGAAAAGTCGACCCAGGGCGTGGTCGAAGGCGCGCGCCTGTCCGACGCGGCCGGCGCCGCGCTGGCCGACATCTCGCGCGTGTCGAACCGCCTGGCCGAACTGATCCAGGGCATCTCGTTCGCGGCCGGCTTGCAGGCGACGTCCGCCAACGGCGTGGCGCACAATATGCAGCACATCCTGTCGGTGACCGAGCACACCCAGGCCGGAACGCGCCAGACCGCGCACTCGATCCGCCAGCTCGCCGCGCTGGCCCAGGAACTGAAAAACTCGGTGTCGCGCTTCCGCGTCGCCCAATGAGCCGACCATCGACCATGACTTCATCCCCGTCCGCGAGCAGCTTCGATACCGGCCCCCTGTCCTGGGTGATCGGCGAGATCCGCGACGCGCTCGAACGCTCCGGCAGCGCGCTGCTGGACGCCGCCGCGCGTTCGCCCGAGGCGCAGGCGACCCTGCTGCTGCACGCGAAAACCCACCTGCACCAGGCCCATGGCGCGCTGCAGATGGTGGACGTGGAAGGTGTCGGGCTGCTGACGACCGCCGCCGAGCGCGCGCTCGACGGCTTCAAGGAGCGCGCCATCGCCTGCACGCCCGACGGCGCGCGGATCGTGCGCGAAGCCTATGGGGCGATCGGCGAATACCTCGAGGAACTGGTGGCGGGAACGCCGCCGCAGCCGGCACGCCTGTTCCCCTATTACCGCGCGCTACAGGAACTGCTGGGCGCCGAGCGCGTCCACCCCTCCGACCTGCTGGCGGTCGACACGGCAGTCACGCTCGACCTGCCGCCGACCGACGGCGCCGCGCCCGACTACGCCGCCTGCCGCGCCCGCTTCGAAAAGGCGCTGCTGCCTTACATGAAAAGCGCCGATGCCGAGGCCCAGCGCACCCATGCGCAGGCGCTGGCCGAGGCGCTCGCGCCCTTGGCCGAGACCGGCGACGCGCGTGCGCGCACCTGCTGGAGCGCACTGCGCAGCGTCGCGCAGCTGGTGGCGAGCGGCCGCCTGGCCGGCGACTTGTACGTGAAGCAGCTGTTCGGCCAGGTCAACCTGCAATTGCGCCGCCTGGCGCAGGGCCAGGCCGGCCTGCCCGATGCGCTGCTGCGCGATGCGTTGTTCTTCATCGCCGCCGCTCCCGAACTCGATGGCGAAGCCGCGCAGCTGCGGCGCGCTTTCCGCCTGGAGGGCGCGGTGCCGCCGGATTATGCCGAGCGCCGCTACGGCAAGGTCGACCCGAACGCGCTGAAGCAGGCAAAAGAGGCGCTGGCCCGCTCCAAGTCGGACTGGGATCAATTGGCGGTGCAGGCCGACGACACGCGCGAGGCGGACTTCAACCAGGCCCTGTCGACCCTGGCCAGGGCGAGTGAGAACCTGGGCGCGCCGGCCCTGGCGCAGCTGCTGCGCGAACTCGGGCAGGCGGCGGGCGACTCGATCGCCTCGGGCCGCAACGACCAGTTCGGGCTGGAGATGGCGGCGGCGATGCTGTTCGTCGAGCACAGCCTGGACCAGGTGCGCCAGCTGCCGCAGGACTTCGACCAGCACGCCGAAGTGGTCGGCCAGCGCCTGCTGGCCCTGGCCGCCGG
>DNCF01000397.1:0-11230 GCA_003484545.1 Massilia sp.
CGCCCGCCCTGGAACGCGAGGCGGCCGGCGGGGGCCCCCCCAGCATCACGATATAGGCCAGTGCCGGATCGCGCGAGGCGAGCAGCGGCGCGACGAGGCCGCCTTCCGAGTGGCCGATGACGCCGATGCGCCGGATGTCGACGTCAGGCCGGGCGCGCAGGAAGCGCAGCGCCGCCGCGGCGTCGTCAGCCAGGTCGAGCGTGGTCGCCTCGTTGCGGTTGCCGGTGGACTTGCCGACGCCGCGCTTGTCGTAGCGCAGCACGGCAATGCCCTGGCGGCTCAGGTAATCGGCCAGCACCAGGAAAGGCTTGTGGCCGAACACCGTGCTATCGCGGTCGATGGGGCCGGAACCATGGACCAGCACGACGGCCGGGAAGGGGCCTTTTCCGTGCGGGATGGTGAGGGTGCCGGCCAGCGTCGCCCCGGCGGCTTCGTTCTCGAAACTGACTTCGCTGCTGGCGTAGGCGGGCGGGCGGGCGGCGATCTCGTCTTCCTGCGGACGCTTGGGCTTGGTCGCTTCCAGCGTGGTGCGTTTCAGGTTCAGCGGGGTGGCCTGGCCCTGGGTCCAGGCGCCGTTCCAGGCCTGGTCCTGGGCGCTCCAGGTAGCCGCGTAGCTGGCCTTCAGCCTGGGCAGGGCGAAGGCGATCCGTTCGGGTGTGACGACCACGTCCTCGACCCTGGTCACCAGGTTTTGCGCGGGCACTTTCAAGGTGGCTTCCCATGGCCCGTCGGCCGGCTTGTCGAACTGGACGATGACACGCAGGGTGTTGGCGATGGTGCCGCTCCAGAGGCCGCGGGCGTCTTCGGCCTGGGCACCGGTGGCCGACATGGCGAGGGCGGCAACGGTGGTAATGAGCAGTTTTTTCATGGGATCATCCAGTTGTGGTTGTGGTTATGGTTGGAATTGCAACGATTGTATTGGCATCCGCGCGGGCCGCGCCAGGTAGTGGGGCGGGCGGCGTGTTTTCTGTCACGAAACGTCGTGTCGCTGTCATGAACCGTCCGCGCGAAGCTGGCCGGAACCATCGCGCCTGCCGCAGGTCTCAATCCCGATGTAGTCGATGTGGACACGCCGGTTTCGGCATGTCCGGAAGGGATCTGGGAGCATGAGGCCGGGTGCGCATGAGGACACCATTCCGGTGGAGCTGGAGCAGACCTGCGCACAGGAGCCGATTCATCTGCTGGGTACGGTGCAAGCCTACGGTTTCATGATGGTCGTGGACCTGGCGAGCCGCCGCATCGTCCAGGTCTCCGCGGGTATCGTGCGCCATTGGCCGGGGTTGCAGGACCCCCATGTGCTGCTCTCCAGACCGCTCTCCGAGTGGGTCGCCGCCGTGGCGGGCGGCAATCCGCGCGCTGACGTGCCCGCTGACGTGCCCGCTGACCTGCCCGCTGATGTGCTCGATGTTGCGGCGCTGCCCACCACGCATCTTGCCGTCCTGCCCTGGCGCCCCCGCTTCGAGCAGACCGGTCCCGTACAGGAACCACCACCGGGCTTGTGTTGGGAGTGCCTCGGTCACCGGCGCGGCGCGGTGGCGGTGCTCGAATGGCTGCCCGTGAACGTCAGCGCCGACGAAACACAGCGGCAGAGCCAGGTCTTTGCCGATTTCGGGGAAGTGATTGCCCGTCTGCGCCGCGCCGAAGGCCTCGAAGCCTTCTTTGGCGAGTGCGTGAAGGTGATCCAGGAAATCAGCGGTTTCGACCGCGTGATGATCTACCGCTTCCTGAGCGACGGCTGCGGCGAGATCGTGGCCGAGCACACCGCCCCTGGTTACCAGCAAAAATACCTGGGATTGCGCTTTCCGCCTTCCGACGTTCCCAGCCAGGCGCGCGAGCTCTACCTGATCAACAAGCTGCGCGTGCTGGCCGATGTCGAAGCCTCGATGGATACGCTGGTGCCGCCCACGCTGCCGAACGGGGACTCGCTCGATCAGAGCCACTGCATGCTGCGCGGCCTGTCTCCGGTACACCTGGTCTATCTTCGGAACATGGGCGTGCGCGCCACCCTGACCCTGTCCATCGTGTGCGATGGCAAGCTGTGGGGACTGATCGCATGCCATCACCACCAGCCGAGGACGCCGCCGGCCCAGATCAGGGAAGGCATGCGCCAGTTCTCGGAACTGCTGGCGGAAATCGCCACCATGCGCATCGAGGCCTTGTCCAACCTGGAAGCGGTCCAGCATCGCCTGACGCTGGACCGGCTGCTCAACGAATTTCACCAGGCCTTGATCCAGGAAGGCGACATTCCCAACGTCCTCGAATTATGGCTGCCCAGGCTGCTGGCGGCATTCGATGCCAGCGTCCTCGGCGTGCGCATCGGTACGCTCGCCTGCGTCGGAGGACCTGGCAAGCGGCAGGGCTCCACGCACCAGGTCCTCGACGAGGTCGGGGCGCGGCTGGACCCCGAGGACCGCAGCCCGCAGGTCTTCATGTGGGAGGACCTGCTGACTTCCAGGAAGCGCTCGCTGCTGTTCCTGCCGGATGCGGCAGGCCTGCTGCTGGCCCAGCGGTATGAGGAAGACGTCATTTTCTGCTTCCTGACCCGTCAGGAGGTGGTGCGGCAGGTGCGCTGGGGCGGAAAGCCCGCGAAGGACATCGTGCCGCTGCCGAATGGGCGGGTGCGGCTGGAGCCGCGGCGCTCGTTTGCCGCCTGGCAGCAGCTTGTGCGGGGCCATTCGGCGGCCTGGCTGCCGACGGATGCGGAGGCGCTGCAGAACCTGTTGCGCATGCTCAGCGAAGTGAACAAGCTGCAGGTCAACCGCAAGATGCAGGAAACCCTGCACTGGCGCGCCCACCACGATCATTTGACCGGACTGTACAACCGCCGGGCCATGGAGGACGAGGTATCGCGGCGCCTGGAGGACGGCCAGTACAACACCGCGCTCATGCTGCTGGACCTGGACCACTTCAAGAAGATCAACGATACCTATGGCCACGAAACGGGCGACCAGGTGCTGCAGCAATTGAGCCTGCGGCTGAAGGCGGTGATGCGGGAATTCGACCTGCTGGCGCGCCTGGGCGGGGACGAGTTCATGCTGCTGCTGCAGATCCCGCATCCGAACGCCGCCACGGCACTGACCTTCGCCGAGCGCCTGCACCAGGCCGTCGCCATTCCCTACGACATTCGCGGACAACAATTCCGTTTGGGGATTTCAGTGGGCATCGCCATCCCGCCCGGCCATGGCCGCACGGTCGGCGAACTGCTGCGGCACGCGGACCTGGCGCTGTACAAGGCCAAGTCCCTGGGCCGCAGCCGCAGCGTGGTGTTCGAACTGGCGATGGCGGCGAACCAGCGCGACCACTACCTGCTCGAACGCGACCTGGATGAAGCGGTGGAGCGCAACCAGCTGTCGCTGGTGTTCCAGCCGAAGGTCGATCTCATCAGCCGCAAAGTCATTGGCCTCGAGGCGCTGGTGCGCTGGAATCACCCGACGCGCGGGCAGAACAGCCCTTGCGCATTCATCCCGATCGCCGAGCACAGCGACCAGATCATCCGCATCGACCGTTGGGTCATGCGCCATGCGGTCGCCGAGCTGGCCCGCTGGCAGACCCACGGCCTGGCCAGGCTGCCGATCGCGATCAACCTGTCGATCGCGGACATCCTGTCGCCGAACCTGGTGCACTACTTGGCCGAACTATTGAACGAATACCAGATTCCGCCGACGGCCCTGGAAGTCGAGGTGACCGAATCCTGCTTCATGCGCCAGCTCGACGAGACCCGCAGCGTGCTGCGGGCGCTGAACGAGGCCGGCATCGCCACCGCGCTGGACGATTTCGGCACCGGCTTTTCCTCGCTGAGCTACCTGCGCCAGTTGCCGCTCCAGTGCCTGAAGATCGACCAGTCCTTCACCCGCAGCATGCTGCAGGACACGAATGCGGAAAAGCTGACCCAGGCCATCGTCGCCATGGGCAACGCATTGAAGATGACCATCGTGGCCGAAGGGGTGGAAACCAGGGAGCAGATGAACTGGCTGCTGGCCCATGGCTGCCATATCGGTCAGGGCTATTTCTTCAGCCCGCCGGTACCGCCGGAAGACGTGCACCAGGTGATCGAGCGCATCGAGGTGCGGCTGACCAGCTGAGGGCGCGGCGCCTGCCGCCTGTTCGGCCGGTGTGAAGCCGCGGCCCGGTCTCCTTGATCTATTTGCCAAGACTGCTTTGGGGTAACATAGCCCACGCGCAAGCATTGGCCGCGGCATTCCCTCTGGTGCCGGAGGCGGTCCAATCCCACTCTGGAGTTTCATGAAACGTATCCTTTCCGTTCTCGGCGCCGGCCTGCTCGCCGGCTGTGCCGCTCCGCCGGCGCCGGTCGACACGCGCGGCCAGTTCATGGCCACGCTGCAGGGCATGTGCGGCCAGCGCTTCGAAGGCGCGCTGGCCTATGCGATCGATCCGAACAGCGAATTCGCCGGCAAGAAGATCGCGACCCACGTCGTCTGTAGCGCCGGGGACGTGCGCATGCCGGTGCAGGTGGGGGAGGACCGGTCCCGCACCTGGATCTTCACCCGGCCGGCGGCGGGACTGGAACTGCGGCACGATCACCGCCACCCGGACGGCACGCCCCATGCGGTGACGATGTACGGCGGCCTGGCGCAGGACGGCGGCACGGCGCGCTCCCAGTCCTTCCTCGCCGATGCGCATACGGCCAGCATGGTCCCGGGCGCCGAGACCAATCTCTGGACCGTCAGCCTCAGCGACGACGGCAAGGTGTTGACCTATCGCCTGGACAGGCACGCCAAACCGCGCGCGCAATTCGTGCTCGAACGCGTGGCGGACTGAGGAATGTAGGTGGGCACGCCGTGCCCACCCGTTACGTGCGCATCCTTGTTGCGGTGGCGGGCACCGGTCGCCCGCCAACGTCAAGCCCGGCCCGGTTTGCGTCCATCGCACGCTTCGCGAGCGGCCCATCGCCGCCTGTGGTGACCGATCACGCCTACACGGCATGACCCGAGGGCAGCATTTATTTTTCAGGCGCCTAGACCACACCCTGGGCCAGCATGGCGTCGGCCACCTTCACGAAGCCGGCGACATTCGCCCCGTCCACGTAGCTGACGCTGCCGTCGGCGCGGGCGCCGTACTTCAGGCAGGCCGCATGGATGCCCTGCATGATCTGCAGCAGGCGGGCATCGACTTCCGCGCCCGGCCAGCTCATGCGCTCGGCGTTCTGGCTCATCTCCAGGCCGGAAGTGGCGACACCGCCGGCGTTGCTGGCCTTGCCCGGCGCATACAGCACCCTGGCCGCCTCGAAGGCCTTGGCGGCTTCGATGGTGGACGGCATATTGGCGCCTTCGGCCACGCACAGCACGCCATTCTTGATCAGGGTGGCGGCATCGTTCGCATCCAGTTCGTTCTGGGTGGCGCAGGGCAGGGCGACGTCCACCGGCACGTGCCAGGGCCGCACGCCCGCCTCGAAGCGGCTGCCGGTGCGCGCGGCGTAGTCGCCGACGCGGCCGTACAGGTGGTTCTTCACCTCCATCAGGATCGCCAGCTTTTCCGGCGTGAAGCCGTCCTCGTCGATCACCGTGCCGCTCGAGTCCGATACCGTGACGACGCGGGCGCCCAGGGCCATGGCTTTTTCCACGGCGTACTGGGCGACGTTGCCCGACCCCGAGACGCTCACGCGCAAACCGTCGAAGGCGCGGCCGCGCGTCTTCAGCATCTCCTGGGCGAAGTAGACCGTGCCGTAGCCGGTGGCCTCGGGGCGCATCAGCGAACCGCCGAAACTCAGGCCCTTGCCGGTGAACACGCAGTCGGCGCGGTTGCTGAGCTTTTTCATCATGCCGGTCATGTAGCCGACCTCGCGCCCGCCGACGCCGATGTCGCCGGCCGGCACGTCCGTGTCCGCGCCCACATGGCGGAACAATTCGCTGACAAACGCCTGGCAGAAACGCATGACTTCGCCCGGGCTCTTGCCCTTAGGATCGAAATCGGATCCGCCCTTGCCGCCGCCCATGGGCAGCGTGGTCAGGGCATTCTTGAAGGTTTGTTCGAAGGCCAGGAATTTCAGCACCGACAGGTTGACGGACGGGTGGAAGCGCAAGCCGCCTTTGTACGGGCCGATCGCCATGCTGTGCTGGATGCGGTAGCCGCGGTTGACTTGCACCTGGCCATGGTCGTCGACCCAGGAGACACGGAACATGACCACGCGCTCGGGTTCGACCAGGCGCTCGAGCAGGCCGTGCTCGGCATACCGGGGATGCTGTTCGATGAAGGGCCAGAGGCTCTCCATGACTTCGGTCACGGCCTGCAGGAATTCGGGTTGGCCAGGGTTGCGGTCGGCGACGTGTTGCAGAAATTGATGCAGGGAAGCGTATTTCATGTCGGTCCTTGAAAAGATATGGCGGCGACGGAGCGATTGCTTGAAACAACAGACTCACGCTGCCGGCGCAGCGATCGATGCACTTGCAGGGTGATAGTAGCAACCTACGCCGTGCAGCCCTAACACAACCGCCATGGCCGCGTGCAGCGTCTTGCCGTACAGGCCTGCTGTCTTCGACCCCGCGTCGGGCGCCCGCATCCCTTGCCCAAACGATTTTGTCAGGCGCTCCTGGGCAGGCTGTCCTTGATGCAAGGATGGCCGATGCACGGATTTAGCGCGATTCCCACAACAGCTCAGGTCATGGTTGCAGCCTTTTTACGACGGAACTTCATCTTCCGGTTTTCAACTAAAGTTTATTCACGGTAACATCATTCCACAATCCCTGCAGTACCCAACATAGGACCGATGGCCGACCATGCTACATACTTTAAAAACACCTGACCTGGCACTTGTAGGCGAGGCATCTTTCGGCGCTCAATTGATGTGCTTGCCAGAAATCTTCCAGGACCGATTGTTCACAGTCCCCGACTATCAGCGGGGATACGCATGGGACGACAAGCAGGTCGAAGAACTGCTGAAAGACCTGGACCATTTGATGGACGACAGCGCAGCGCATCGCCACTACGCCGGCACGCTGGTGGTGAGCAAGGTTGCCACGTCGAACAAGGAGGTCGACTATCACGTTGTAGACGGCCAGCAGCGGCTGACGACCCTGATTACCTTGCTGCGCGTATTGGCGGAACATCTCCCGGCCGAGGCGCGCGCAGGCTTCGACTCCCTGTACCTTCGCCGCGGTCCGGTCGGGGCAGATCGCTCGGTGTTGCGCCTCAACTCCGATACCCGGCAGTTTTTCGAGCGTGTCATCATGGGAGGCGGCAACCCGAATAACGAGCCGATGTATCTGGAAGCGCACGAGCGCTTATTGAAGGCAAGGAAGCTGATTGCCAAATGGATGCGGGAAAGAATCGATGCAGGGACCGCGGTCGCCAGCCTGCGCAGGGCGATCGAGCAGAAGCTCGGCTTCCTGGTATATGCACCGAAAGAAAATGCCGAAACCGGCATCATGTTCGAGGTGATCAACAATCGCGGGAAGCCGCTCAGTGAGCTGGAAAAGGTCAAGAACTACCTCATCTATTGCAGCGTCAAGCTGGGCGCATCGACTTTGCGGGAAAGTATTGATGAGCATTGGTCGGCAATCTTGCGCGACCTGAACGAGGCGAAGAAAACCAGTCCCGGCGACGAGAGCGCCTTCTTGCGTTATTGTATGGTCGTACACTTCAGGTTGAATAAAACCGATAGTCAATACGGCTATAACGAGCTGAAAAAGCGGCTGGCTCTGGATGTCGCCATGAAAGACGACCTTGGCAGGCAAGCAGCAGTGCAAGAAATTGCCGCGTTCGTAAACTTCATGAAGCTGGCGGCACTGTGGTATGCCCGGCTGTATGGCCGAAAGCATGCCGGTATCCCCGCCGGTCTCATCCCCATACTCGACCAGATCCGCGGCCAGGACAGGCACGCATCGATCATGCCCATCTTTTTGGCCTTGGTGATCCGCCATGAGGGGCGGGGACTCGCGCTTCAGCGCTTGCTCGAACTCGTGGAAAAAATGAACTTCCGTGTCTACATGGCGCGTGGCATGACTGCGCGGAACGATACGGGGCAGGGTGATTTATACGGCTACGCGGCAGCCTATTATCACGGCGATCTGCTGGCTGGGATACCCGAGGAGGAGCGCAAGCTCAGGAAACAGACGCTGCAGGATGACGAACAGGCCCTGGAGTACAGGCTGGTCGAGTTTGCGCTTGCGTATTGCCCCGACAGTAAACTGGAATCGTCGCTGAAACTGGAGCAGGATTCCAGCGAGGATTTCTATGATTGGGGTGGTCTGCGCTACTTCCTGATGAATTATGAACAGGCATTGCAGCCGCATAAGACAATTCAGATCGATAAGATCACCTTGGCTCGCAAGGAAGGGAAGTCAGCAGATTATCTCTCGGTCGAACACAGGTGGGCAGTCGAGAACCGGAACGAACAGGGCGAAAATAACCGGGCGATCGACAGGTTCGAAAAGCGCAGGCTCGGGAATTTTGTCCTGCTCGAGTTGCGCCTTAACATCCAGGCCAGCAATGCCAGCCTGGAAGAAAAGCTGGCGCATTATATGGGCAAGGACGAGGAGCCCCAGACCGATTTGCAGCAAGTGCGGAAGATGGTGCGCGACGCGGAAGCGGTCTTGAAAGAAATGAAAAACGTTACGCGCAGCAAAAACTACTATCTGAATCTTCACCGGAAGATCAACGATCAAGCCGAGGAACGGTTTGCCAAGTTCGCTCTCAAGCGCTGGACCCTGAAGGACTATCTCGGCTTTAGCGAGATTAAAAAGCGGGCGGACTCGGGCTGGGATGACGAGGGAGAGGCATGACCTGAGCGCGCCGGGCAGTTCTGCGGAACTGCCCGCGCGGGGCAGATGAGTGCATTGTGCAAACAAAAACGCCGACCTGCGAAGGTCGGCGTTTTTGTTTGCACTTCTATTCTGAATTCTTGGTGGCCCGGGGCGGAATCGAACCACCGACACAAGGATTTTCAATCCTCTGCTCTACCAACTGAGCTACCAGGCCAAGAGAGGCATGATTATAGCCAGCGCTTTCCGGCTCTGCAAGTCCCACTTGCAACTTTCTTTCGGCGGCATGGGCCGGCACCATACGCGGCGCTCCGGGTATAACGGTGACATGCCGCTATAATGGTTGACATGACGACACCTCATTCCTCCTCCGCACAGTCCCGCAGCAACGGCTCCCGCAGCGACGGCTGCCGCAGCGATGTCTGCATCGTCGGCAACGGCGCCATCGCCAAGACGGCGGCCCTCGGCTTCGCCCAGGCCGGCCACAGCGTCACCCTGCTGGTGCCGGCGGCACGCTCCGGGGGAGAAGAGCTGCAAGCCGCCACTTCCACGGCCGAGCGCCCCTGGGACGTGCGCGTCTATGCCCTGAACCACACCGCGCACAACCTGCTGGCCTCGTTGAAGGTCTGGGGCGCGCTCGACCAGGCGCGCGTGGCGCCGGTCGATGCGATGGCGGTCAATGGCGACGGCGAGAACGGCGGCTCGCTCGGCTTCGACGCCTTCGGCGCCCATACCGGCACGCTGGCCTGGATCGTCGAGGACAGCAACCTGAACAACGCGCTCGACGCCGCCCTGAAATTCGCGCACAACGTGAACATCGTCAGCGGCTGCGCCTGCCGCCTGACCTGCGGCCCGGAAGGCGCGCAGGTGGAGCTGGAAGACGGCCGCAAGCTCGACGCCAAGCTGGTGGTCGGCGCCGACGGGCGCGATTCCTGGGTGCGCGGGCAGTGCGACATCGGCGTCGACTACCGCTCCTACCACCAGCGCGCGATCGTTACCAATTTTGCCTGCGAAAAGCCGCACCACGGCGTGGCCCACCAGTGGTTCACCTGCGCCGACGGCATCGTCGCGCTGCTGCCGCTGCCGGGCAACCGCGTCTCGCTGGTCTGGTCGGCGCCGGAAACCCTGGCCGCCACCCTGATGGACGAGTCGCTCGGCGAGCTGGCGATCCGCCTGGGCGAGTACGCCGACGAGCCGCTCGGCGTGCTGAAACCGCTGCAGCCGGAACTTGTCAAAGCCGTGCCGCTGGCGCTGGTGCGTCCGCACGCGCTGGTCGCGCCGCACGTGGCCCTGATCGGCGACGCCGCTCACGCGGTACATCCGCTGGCCGGCCACGGCATGAACCTGGGCTTCGGCGACGTGGTCGACCTGCTGCGCGTGGTGGCCGAGCGCGAGGAGCACCGGGCCATCGGCGACGAGCGGGTGCTGGCGCGCTACGCCCGTGCGCGCAAGGAAGACGTGCTCCTGATGCAACTGGCCACCGATGGCCTGGAGCGTTTGTTCGGCGCCAACCTCGAACCCGTGCGCGTGGTGCGCAATTTGGGATTAAACTTGCTCGACAAGTTGCCCTTCGTAAAGCGGCGCCTGATGGCGCATGCCATCGGTAAGTAAATCATCTTAAGGAAAACCAGAGTGATGTTAAAAACCAAGATCGCCGTGTTGATGGCGACGGGCCTGATCGCGGGTTGTGTCGACGCCCAGAATACGGTCGAGGCCAACATCCGCAAGAACATCGAGCCGCGCCTGGGCGGCGCCAAGATCGAATCGATCAAGGAAACGCCCTACAGCGGCATGTACGAGCTGCGCGTGGGCACCGACATCCTGTACACCGACAAGAAAGGCGAGTACCTGTTCATTGGCCAGGTGTACGACGCCAAGACCACGCGCAACCTGACGCGCGAGCGCATGGACGACCTGAACAAGATCAAGTTCTCCGACCTGCCGCTGAACATGGCATTGAAGCAGGTGAAAGGCGACGGCAAGCGCGTGATCGCCGTGTTTGAAGACCCGAACTGCGGCTACTGCAAGCGCCTGCGCCAGACCACCCTGAAGGACCTGGACAACGTCACCGTCTATACCTTCATGTACAACATCCTGTCGCCGGATTCCTTCGAGAAGTCGAAGAACATCTGGTGCGCGCCGAACCGCGTGAAAGCCTGGGATGACTGGATGATCAACGGCAAGGTGCCGCCGGCCGCGCCGAGCAGCTGCGAAACCCCGAACGACAAGGTCGTGGAACTCGGCCACAAGCTGAACATCCAGGGTACGCCCGCCATCTTCTTCACCGACGGCACCCGCATCCCGGGCGCGGTCGACCTGAAGACGCTGGAAGCGAAGCTGCAGTCGATCAATTAAACGCCAGCGAAGCGCATGGTTCAACTCAACATCAACGGACGCGACACCGAGATCGATGCCGATCCGTCCACACCCATCCTCTGGGCCCTGCGCGACAACCTGGACATGACCGGCACCAAGTTCGGCTGCGGCGCCGCCCTGTGCGGCGCCTGCACCGT
>DNCF01000397.1:11574-11697 GCA_003484545.1 Massilia sp.
CGACGTGCCGCAGTGCGGCTACTGCCAGAGCGGGCAGGTGATGAGCGCCACCGCGCTGCTGCGCACCAACAAGGCGCCGAGCGACGCCGACATCGACAACGCCATGAGCGGCAACATCTGCCG
>DNCF01000228.1 GCA_003484545.1 Massilia sp.
CGCCGGCCGCACCGCCTGCGGCCTGCCGCGCTGGGGCGAAGGCTACAGCTCGGGCCTGTCGCTGGGCGACTCGACCTTCTTCGGCCGCATGGCCGGACGCAGCGCGGCGGGCCGCTGAGCGGTCGAAGCGCCCATGAAAAACGGCGGCCAATGGCCGCCGTTCGCGCATCGGGCAGAAGGCTCAGCTTTCGGCCAGCTCCGCTTCGGTGTAGGCGACCATCCCGCGCGGCACATAGGTGCCTTCGCACTGGTCGAGGAATTCCTGCTTGCGCGCACGTGGGTTGTAGAACTGCTTGTACCAGATGCGCGCCTTCATGAAGGGGCCGTCGCTCGGCAGGAACAGGCCGTTCAGGCACGGACCCTTGTTCGCCCAGACCTCGAAGTCCTGCATGAACGACAGGCGGCTCGATTCCTGGAATTGGCGCGCGGCGATGGTGTCGGGCTGGGTCACGCGGGCATTGTTCCCCGGCGACTTGACCATCAGCGCGTGCCAGACCTTGATCGAACCGTCGTCGATCGGGGTATGGGTGATCATCAGCACCGCCTCGAACATGCCGGTCAGGTCCGAGATCAGCACGCCCGGCCCGTAATAAGTGGTCACCGTGTGCAGGATCGGGCTGACGCCGTCGGCCCCGACCAGGGTGCGGTGCGGGCCGCATTGGCGCTGGGTAGCCGTGTGGCCGGCGAATTCGTTCTCGTACTTCTGCACGGTCGAACCGTGGATCGGACCCAGGTGGCTGTAGTCGCAGATGTTGTCGATCACTTCCTGCGGGTGCTGGTCGAGAACGCCCAGGTGGTCGTACTTCCAGCGCACCCAGGACGGGTCGTCCCATTGGGCCAGGGTCGGGTGATCCCATTCCGGGGCGCCGCCCTCGGGGTCGTGCCAGACCCAGATCGCGCCCAGGCTCTCGACCACGGTCCAGGACTTGACGCAGGCGGCCGCCGGGATCGGGCCCTGGTGGTAGGGGATGTCGTCGCACTTGCCGTCGGGGCCGAAGCGCCAGGCGTGGTAGGGACAGCGGATGCTGTCGCCTTCGACGTTGCTGCCGCCGCCGTCGAGCACGACGTAGGAGGTATTGTTCGGCGCCGCCAGGTGGGTCTTCATGTGCGGGCAGTAGGCATCGAGCAGGACCACCTTGCCGGTGGCGCGGCCGCGGTAGAGCGCGAAGTCCTTGCCGAAGAAGCGTACGGCGAGCGGCTTGTGGGTGTTGAGTTCCTCCGCGTCCGCGATCATGAACCAGCCGCGCGGGAAGGTGAAGTCTCCCAGTCGATAATCTTTTGATGTTGCCATTATTCCTCCAGAATAGAACGCGACCCGCTGGCGCGGCGCCCGACGATTATTCTCCCGCCGCGCGCCCCGCGCATACTCCGTTTGAACGATATGGCCGCGCGCGCCCGGCGCGGGACAGGGTGCGGACATCGTCCTAATGGACGTGGTGCGGGCGCGGCCCCTTCTTTACATTGAAAGCCTGAGCAACGGTACCGGCGCAGCTGGCCCGGATCAGCGAAGCGATGTTCTAAGGAGGAAGTCTTGCTTGATCAAGAATGGATGAAAGACGTGCGCGCCCTGGTAGGCAAGGAGTACGGGCGCGTCGACAGCTGGGACCCGGTGAATGCGCCGATGGTGCGCCACTGGTGCGAGGCCATGGGCATCGAGAACCCCGCCTATACCGACCGCGAGCAGGGCGCCCTTGCGGCGCCGGCCGCGATGCTCCAGGTCTGGTGCATGGAAGGCATGCACCTGAATAACTACCCGCCCGGCTCGACGAAGGAAAATCCCTACGAGGCGCTGGTGATGATCGAGGCGCAGGGTTATCCCTCGGTGGTGGCGGTCAACTCCGAGCTCGAATTCGACCGTCCCGTGCGCGAGGGCGAGCGGCTTTACTACACCACGCGCCTGGACTCGATCAGCGAACAGAAGACGACCGGCCTGGGCACCGGCTTCTTCGTGACCCTGGTGATGACGTATTACGCGCGCGGCGCAGCCCCCGATGGCGGCGACGAGCGGGTCGGCACCTTGCTGTTCCGCGTCTTCAAGTTCAAGCCGACCGGCGCGCCCGCGGCCGCGCCCGAGGCCGCGCCGGCGGCAATACCGAAGCCGAAGCGCCCGCGGCCGGGCATCAGCGACGACAACCGCTTTTTCTGGGAAGGCGCGCAGCAGGGCAAGCTCCTGATCCAGCGCTGCACCTGCTGCCAGAGCCTGCGCCACCCGCCGGGGCCGGTCTGCCCGAACTGCCATTCGTTCGACTGGGACACGGTCGAGGCCTCCGGGCGCGGCACCGTGTATTCCTTCGTGGTGATGCACTACCCGGAAGTGCCGCCTTTCGACACGCCCAACCCGATCGGCCTGATCGAACTCGAGGAGGGCACGCGCCTGGTCGCCCAGCTGATCGGCGTGGCGCCCGATGCGATCCGCATCGGGCAGGAAGTGCAGGTCGAGTTCCACAGCTTCGACGACGACCTGGTGCTGCCCCAGTTCCGCCCGGTGGCGGCCACGCCCGACGCGAAGGAGCCGGCATGAACTTCGAACCGAGCGAAGACGCGCGCGCGTTCGCGGACACGGCGCAGGCGCTGTTTGCCGATTATTGCGGCGACGAGCAGCTGCGCAGCTTCGATGCCGGCGGCGCGCCCTACATGGAAGACCTGTGGCGCCAGTGCGTGGAAGCCGGACTGCACACGATCGTGGTCCCGGAAGCCGAGGGCGGCCTGGGG
>DNCF01000049.1 GCA_003484545.1 Massilia sp.
CGACCAGCCGGGTCATCGCCGAACATCAGGTAGCCCAGCAAGCCGAAGGCGAAGGCACGGGCTTTGAAACCGCCCTGCCCGTTCGCGTTGGAGGCGGCGCCGTCGACCTGGCGCGCCGGCAGCGCCATCGCCAGCGTCGCCAGCAGGCACAACGCTCCGAGCGCGATCCAGGCCCATTGCCAACCGTGCGCCGCAGCGTGGGCGTCAGCCGCATCCAGGACCAGCGGCACCAGCAAGGCGGAGGCGGCGATCCCCAGGCCCGTACCGCCGTAATAGATCCCGAGCAGCAGGCCCGAGCGCTCCGGATGCAGCAGGCCCAGGCGCGCCGCCAGCAGGCCGCCGGAAATGAAGATGAAGGCGCTGGCGATGCCGGCCAGGACACGCTGGCCGATCAGCAGGTTGGCATCGGTCACGAAGCCGGACAGCATCATGAACAGGCCGGCCAGGACTGCCCCGCCGACCAGGGCGGCCTGGGCGCCGTAGCGGCGCATCAGGGCCGGCGTCATCAGCGCGCCGATGAAGTAGCCCAAGGCATTCCCGGTGTTCATCGCGCCCGACAGGAAGTAGGACCAGCCCAGGTCGGCGCGCATCGGCGGCAGCAGCAGCGCATAGGAGAAGCGCGTCAGCCCCAGCGAGATGGCGGCCCCGAGCGAGAGGGCGAATGCGGTCAGGAAGGGGCGCCGCTCGGCCAGGGACCGCAGGCCCGGCAAGCTACCCATTGCGGCTTTCGCGTGGTTGTCCATTCCTGCCCCTAGGCGAACGCGATGGCGAACAGCTGCAGGTCGCGCGTGCCATCCGGATGGGAAATCGCGCGCTCGAAGCGCAGTCCCAGCTTGTGCAGCAGGGCGATCGAGGCGGCGTTCCCGGCACGCACGGTGGCGACGATGCGCTCGAGCCCCAGGTCTTGCTCCGCATGCGCCAGTACCGCACTGGCCGCCTCGAAGGCGTAGCCCTGCCCCCGATGCGCGGGCAGGAAAGCGTAGCCGATGTCGACGTCTTCCAGGAAATCGCGCTTGGCCAGGCCGGCCACGCCGACCGGACAGCCGCCCGCCTTCGATTCGACGATGTGGAAACCGAAGCCGAGCCGGTCCACCATCGCCACCGGACCGTCGAGGATGTAGCGGCGTGCCTCATCCAGTGTCCTGACGCCGCGGTCGCCGATGAAGCGCAGCCAGGCCTCGTCGTTGAGCATCGCCAGCATGAAAGCCGCGTCGCTGGTCGTCATGTGGCGGAGGCGCAGGCGCGCGGTCTGGAGAACGATCGTCGGCGCGCTGGCGGGTAAATGGGCGGTCACGGAGCTTCCTTGCGATGGCTGGTGACCTGTAGTTTACGTCAAGCCTTAACATTGTGATACTTTTGCATCCGGGCCCGCCGGGCCATCCGCCGCTACCTGACGAAAGACCACGATGCCCCTGCTGCCACGCCTGTCCGCCGCCTTTGCCCTTGTCCTCACTATGCTCACGCCCTGCGCCGCCCTCGCCGATCCCGCCATGATCTACCTGGTGCGCCACGGCGAGAAGGAAACGGTGGGCAAGGACCCCGCCCTGACCGCCGAGGGCCTGCAGCGCGCCCGCAACATCGCCACGATGCTGGGCAAGGCCGGCATCGGCCACGTCTTCGCCACCCCGACCGTGCGTGCCCGGCAGACCGCGCAGCCGCTGGCCGAACGCAGCGGGTTGCAGGTCGAACTCTACGATCCGCGCTCGCCACAGGCGCTGGTGGCGAAGGTCAAGGGTTTATCCGCCCCGGTGCTGGTGGTCGGGCATTCGAACACGCTGCCGGAACTGGTGCGCTTGTTCGGCGGGCAGCCCGGGGCGGAGATTGCCGATAACGAGTTCGATCGGGTGTACCAGCTCATTCCCGGGGCGAATGGGGCGGTGAGCACGGTGGTGTTCACGTCGCTGCCGGAGACGGGCGCGGCGCCGTAGGGTGGGTTCTCGAACCCACCGGTATGGAACGGATGATGTCGGCCGTCCGTGCAGTTGTAGGGTGGGCACTTGTGCCCACGCGGTAGAGGACCGGTGCTGATCCGCAGCGTGCTTCCTGCCGGGTTCAGAAAAGCCTCCTGGATCAAGCGTTTCGATGGTTCAACCGTGCTAGACCGCGTGGGCTCAAGAGCCCACCCTACGAACCCCATGAGATCCGCAAACAAAACGGCCGGGAATTCCCGGCCGTTTTGACGTGCGGTGACTTCGCTTACGGCGCGACGTTCGTGCGCAGCACCGGATACAGGTTCAGGCGCTCGTCCCAGGACGCGTGGCGCCGCGCGAAGAACTCCAGGCGGGCGTGGGCGCTCTTGGCGAAGGCCGGGTCGGTGTCGATGCGGCGCTGGAATTCGGCGGCGATCGCCGGGTCGGCGGCCATCTGCTCGCGCGCCACGTCCTCGGCGACGTATTCCTCCATGTATTCCTTGGCTTCGAAGGCATTGTTGAACATGCCCCAGGCCAGCAGCGAGTCCGGCGCCCGCGGTTCCAGGATCGCCATCACCAGGCGCGCCTTGGGCTGGGCGATCGGCACGAACAGGGCGCCGCGGCCGACGCTGCGCGGCTCGCTCTTCCAGCTGCCCTCGACCGTCAGGCGCTGGTGCGATTCGAGGGACTTGGCGCCGAAGGTCACCTTGTCGGCGCGGAAGGTCTCGGTCTCGACCCCTTCCAAGGCCTTGTCCAGCTTGCGGAAGGCGATGCCATGCTGGGTCAGCTTGGCGGCCACCATCGCCGCATGCGCGGCCGGGACGATGTAGCCGGCGCGCGGCGCCGCCACCTCGAGGTCGGCCACGACCTCGTCGCGCAGCGGCACGCGCCATACCTGGGGCTTGGTCTCGTCGTAGCGCGTCATCAGGATGCCGGAGACATCCGATGGGGTGCGCGTGTATTCGTAGCCGTTGAAGTCGACCATCTTCGATTTTTCGGTGGTTTTATAGGTCAGCGCCACCGGCATGCCGGCAAGCTTCGCGGCGCGCGCGTCGGCGGCCGCCGCGGCCTGCTGCCACGCCTTGCCGTGTTTCGCCACCTGTTCGAGCACCGAGACGAAGCTGTTGTGGGTGATGCGCACGCGGGTCGGGTAATCCTTCCACGAGTGGGTCTCGACCAGCATCGCCATGCGGTTACGCAGCGGGAAGTAGCCGGTCGAGAAGCGTGGGTCCGACACGCCGTCGACGAAACCGGACATCGGGTCGTCGGTCTTGGCGAACGACATGTAGTAGGACTGCGGGCTCGAGCCCTGCTTGGCGATGTCGGCGATCACGTTGTCGCGCAGCGCCAGGCCGGCCTTGCGGAATTCCGGGTCGGCGGAATACACCGGCTCGACCTGGATCGAGATGTCGTGCTGGAACTTGGCGCCGTCGGTCACGTGCAGGTCGACGTAGGTCAGCGGGTCCCAGGCGTTCACCAGCGCCAGCATGGCCTGCATCTCGGGCGCGTCGGCCTTGACGTAATCGCGGTTCAGGTTGAAGTTCTGGGCGGTGGTGCGCCAGCCCATTTCGACCGGGCCGCGCTGGTTCGGGCGGTTCCACTTCTGGAAGCGCTCGTGGCCGTCGACGTTGAAGACCGGGACGAACAGCAGCACCTGCTTGTCCAGCGCGCCTTGCGCCAGGCGGCCCGCCAGGATCTCGCGCAGCGCGAGGAAGCCGGCGTCCTTGCCGTCGATCTCGCCGGCGTGGATGCCGCCCTGGATCAGCGTGACCGGCAGGCCGCTCTTCGCCGCCGTCTGCGGCGCGAAGGCGCCGGTCTTGGTGACGACCAGCGCCAGCATCGGACGGTCTTCCGGCGTGCGGCCGAACTCGATGCATTTGACCTGCTTCGGATACGCCTTCTGGAACTCGCCGCACAGCTTGATGACTTCGTCGTAGCGGCCGGTGGCCTGGAAGCCCGAGCGCTCGGACACGGTGGTCAAATCGGGGGCGGCATGGGACAGCGGCAAGGCGGCAAGCAGCGCAAGCAGTAACGCAGAACGAATCATCGATGAAGCTCCGGCAGTTGGGAAAGAGGCAAAGCGGAAAATTATAGTCGGGTTTGCGCGGCGGCAGACCAACAAAAAAAACGCCACCCGAAGGTGGCGTTCCTGCTCTCTATCGGCTGAAAGGCGATCAGCGCGGACGGGAGTAGATCTTCAGTTCCGACACGTGCTTGCGCACCAGGGTCCTCGGCTGCGCCAGCTTCATCGCGATTGCCGAAGGCTGGCTTGGGCAGATACCGGTTTCGCGGTGCTTCAGCGCGGTGGCCAGCAGGGCTTCGTTGCGGTCGCCCAGTTCGCGGGACAGGTCGTCGGACACCGGGCAGGTCGGCGCGAAGCCTTGCGCGTAGTCGCCGACGCCCTTTGCGTTCACGCCTGCAAACTCGATCGAGAAGTAGGTCGTGCCGCAGTTCGGGACCGGGGTGAAGCCGTAGGGCTTGCCGCAGGTCTGGCTGCCGACGATGTCGACCTGGACGTCAACGCCGCGCAGCGCGTTGATCACCGCTTCGCTCGCCGAGCAGGTGCCCTCGGTGGTCAGGATTGTCACGCGCGGCAGGTTCAGGGTCGGCAGCGGCGTACCCGGCGTGACCCGGTTCGGCGCCGTGAAGCCTTCGGCGGTGGGCTTGAAGTAGACCGTGTCGCGGTCATCCGTCACGATCTTGTCGTTGTACTTCAGACGTTCGAAGACCTTGCCGGCCGAACGGTCGCCCGCCACCATGTAGGCCAGCTCGGCCGCCATGTACAGCAGGCCACCGCCGTTGTAGCGCATGTCGATCACCAGGTCGTTGACGTTATCGGTCTTCAGCTTGCTGAAGGCATCGATCAGCTGGCGCTCGGCAACCGCGGTGTGGTTGTCGAAGGTCAGGTAACCGACGCGGCGCCCGCCGGCGATGTCGAAGGTCTTCACGTTCTTGACCGGGGTGGCCTTCACGTCCTGCGCGGTCAGGGTCACGGGGACCGCGATGCCGGCGCGGGTAACGGTGAAGCTGTGCTGCTCGCCCGCCTTGGCCGGGAACAGGCCGGCATTGATCTTGGCGACCGAGGCTTCGTCGGTGGCGTTCACGAAGTCGACGCCGTCGACCACGGTCAGGCGGTCGCCGCGGCGCAGGCCTTGCAGCGCGGCCGGTGAGCCCGGTTCGACGGTCGTTGCGCGCCAGTCGCGCGGCGCGGTCGGGCCGCTGCTCGACCAGGTGACGCCATAACCCATCTCGATGCCTTCGGTGCTCAGCTTGTCCCACTCGGCCGAGTCGTAGGTGAAGTGGAAGCGGTCCTTCGGCACGCCCGGCGCGAGTTCCACCGGCGTCTTGAGCTTGTCGAAATAGGCTACCGGATCGGTGAAGTCCGCCATCTTGAAGTCGGTCGGGATCTCGTTGTACCAAAGGTAGAACTGGTGCGACCAGGCGCGCAGGAAGGTCAGCTCGTCGCGCAGGGTACCCTGTTTGTCCAGGTAGGCCTTGCCGGTGTAGGGATCGATGCCGGTGCGCGGCGTTTCGCAGAGATTCTGGTAAGCGAAGGGGTCGCCCAGGGTCGCGAGATCCGGATCCGGCTGCTTGTTCGGATCGGTCGGCGTCGGCGTCGGAGTCGGAGTCGGAGTCGGCGCGGGCGTCGGGTTGCCCGCAATCGGGCCGTTGCCGTTGCCGCCACCGCCGCCACCGCCACCACCGCCGCAGGCGGCAAGCGCGGATGCGGCCACGACGGCGGCGCAGATCAAGCGGAGCGAAGTGGTCATCTGACCCTTGGAAGTAGTTGGCGTCTTCATGGCGTTCGTTAAATAAAGGACAAGATTGTCAGGCAAGAGTATGCCAAGCTCGTCGGTTTGAGAAGACCCGCACGATTGCATTTATTAAATTTTTTTTTGATAAGTTTTCTTTTGCGGGTGCAAAAAAACGCCGGGCTGGCGTAAAGCCAGTCCCGGCGCGGGTTACGGCGCGGAGTGCGGTCAGGCGGCGCGCGTCACGCCTCCCGGGGTGTGGAAAGCAGACAACAGCTTCGCTTCTTTTTCCTTCGCCGCCTTCAGGTGGCGCGCCTTGACGTGGCCGTAGCCGCGGATGTCTTCCGGGATGCTGGCGATCGCGACCGCCTGCGCCAGGTTCTCGCCCGTGAGCTTCGGCAGCAGGGCGGCCACGGTGTCGCGGTACTGCTTGACGAGCGCGCGTTCCATCTTGCGTTCCTCGGTGTAGCCGAACACGTCGAATGGGGTGCCGCGCAGGCCCTTCAGCTTGGCCAGCACGCCGAAGGCTTTCAACATCCACGCGCCGTATTCCTTCTTCATCGCGCGGCCTTCCTTGTCGTGCTTGGCCATCAGCGGCGGCGCCAGGTGGAATTTCAGCTTGATGTCGCCTTCGAACATGTTGGCGATCTTGTCGCGGAACGCCGGATCGGTGTGCAGGCGCGCGACCTCGTACTCGTCCTTGTAGGCCATCAGCTTGTAGTAGTAGCGCGCGACCGCTTCCGTCAGGCGCGTGCCCTTGCCCAGTTTCGCCTCTTCGGCACGCACCTGGTCGACAAACGTCTTGTACTGTGCGGCGTAGGCGGCGTTCTGGTAGGCGGTGAGCAGCTCGACGCGGCGGTTGATCAATTCGTCGAGGGTCTGGGCGCGCTTGAACTCGACCACCTTGGCCGGCGTCGCCAGCTTCGTCACCGAGGCCAGGTCGTGCGCGGCCGTGCGGCCCCAGTTGAAGGCGGCCTTGTTGAACGGCACCGAGACGCCGTTCAGTTCGATCGCCTTCATGAGCGCGGCTTCGGACAAGGGCACATGGCCCTTCTGGAAGGCGTAGCCGAGCATGAACATGTTGGTCGCGATGGCGTCGCCCATCAGCGCGGTGGCGATGCGGCCGGCGTCGATGAAGTCGACGTTGCCTTCGCCGCAGGCCTGCACGATGGCCCCGCGCGAACCCTCGGCCGGGAACTGCCAGTCCGGGTTCTTCACAAAAGCCGCCGTGGTGGCGCCGGTGCCGTTCACCGCGGCCCAGGTGCGTCCTTCTCCCATGCGGCTCAGGGCGTCGCGGCTGGCGGTCACGATCTGGTCGCAGCCGATCACGAGATCGGCGCTGCCGGTGCCGACGCGGGTCGAGTGCAGGTCCGATTGATGCTGCGCGAGGCGCACGTGCGACATCACCGGGCCGCCCTTCTGGGCCAGGCCGGACTGGTCGAGCACGATCGCGCCCTTGCCTTCGACGTGGGCCGCCATCGCCAGGATCTGGCCGACGGTGACGACGCCGGTGCCGCCGATGCCGGCGACCAGGATGCCGAAAGGCGTATCGATCGCCGGGATCGCGGGCGCCGGCAGCACCGGCAAGGCGTTATCGGTCGCGGCGGCCGCTTTCTTCGGCTTCTTCAAGCCGCCGCCTTCCACCGTGACGAAGCTCGGGCAGAAGCCGGATACGCACGAGAAGTCCTTGTTGCACGAAGACTGGTTGATCTGGCGCTTGCGGCCCAGTTCCGTTTCCAGCGGCTCGACCGACAGGCAGTTCGACTGCACCGAGCAGTCGCCGCAGCCTTCGCACACGGCCTCGTTGATCACGGCGCGCTTGGCCGGGTCGGGGAATTCGCCCTTCTTGCGGCGGCGGCGCTTCTCGGAGGCGCAGGTCTGGTCGTAGATTACGGCCGACACGCCTGGCATTTCGCGCAGTTCCTTCTGCACGTCCATCAGCTCGGAGCGGTGGCGTACGGTAACGCCCTCGGCCCAGGCGTAGTCGCTCGGGTATTTATCGGGTTCGTCGGTGACGACGATGATGGGTTTCACGCCCTCGGCGGCGATCTGGCGCGTGATCATGCCCGGATCGAGCGGACCGTCGACGTTCTGGCCGCCGGTCATGGCGACCGCGTCGTTGTACAGGATTTTATAGGTGATGTTCACCTTGGCGGCGACCGCGGCGCGGATCGCCAGGATGCCCGAGTGGAAATAGGTGCCGTCGCCCAGGTTCACGAACACGTGCTTCTCGCTGGTGAACGGCGCCTGGCCGATCCAGGTCGTGCCTTCCGCGCCCATGTGGGTGAAGGTCGAGGTTTCGCGGTCCATCCACAGCACCATGTAGTGGCAGCCGATGCCGGCCATCGCGCGCGAGCCTTCCGGCACTTTCGTGGAACTGTTGTGCGGGCAGCCCGAGCAGAAGTACGGGATGCGGTCGGTGTCCGGATTGGCCTTGGCCGGGATATTCTTGAGCACCAGTTCCTTCGCTTCGAGGAAGGCGATGCGTTCCTTGACGCGTTCGGCCACCGGGTGGCCCGCGCAGTAGTGCGAGATGCGCGACGCAATTGCGCGCGCGATCTGGGCCGGGTTCAGTTCATAGGTGGCCGGCAGCAGCCAGTCGCCGTGACCCATGCGGTTCTTGTTGTGCCACTCGCCGGTGTCGTCGAACTTGCCCACCACGCGCGGACGCTCGCCGTCCGGCAGGTTATATAACTCTTCCTTCAGCGCGTATTCCATCACCTGGCGCTTTTCCTCGACCACCAGGATCTCGTCCAGGCCGCGTGCGAACTCGTGCACGCCCTCGGATTCGAGCGGCCAGGTCATGCCGACCTTGTACAGGCGCAGGCCGATGTCGCGCGCGGCCTGCTCGTCGATGCCGAGGTCGGCCAGCGCCTGGCGCGTGTCGACATAGCTTTTACCGGCGGTGATGATGCCGATCTTCGGCTGCGGGCTGTCCCAGATGATCTTATTGAGCTTGTTGGCGCGCGCATAGGCCAGCGCAGCGTACCACTTGTAGTTGCTCATCCGGACTTCCTGGTCCAGCACGGCGTCCGGCCAGCGGATGTTCAGGCCGCCTTCCGGCAGCTCGAAGTCGGTGGGCGTCACGATCTGGACGCGGTCCGGGTCGAGGTCGACCACGGCGCCGGACTCGATGATGTCGGTCACGCACTTCATCGACACCCACAGGCCCGTGTAGCGGCTCATGGCCCAGGCGTGCAGGCCGAAGTCGATGTATTCCTGCACCGACGACGGGTACAGCACCGGAATGCCGCAGTGGGTCAGGATGTGGTCCGACTGGTGCGCGGTGGACGAGGATTTCGCCGCGTGGTCGTCGCCGGCCAGCACCAGCACGCCGCCGTGTTTCGCGGAACCGGCGTTGTTGCCGTGCTTGAAGACGTCGCCGCAACGGTCCACCCCCGGGCCCTTGCCGTACCACATGGCAAACACGCCGTCGTAGTTGGCGTCCTTGTACAGGTTGGTTTGCTGGGTGCCCCAGACGGCGGTCGCCGCCAGGTCTTCATTCATGCCCGGGTGAAATTTCACATGGTGGGCTTCGAGGTGCTTCCTTGCCTTCATCGCGGTCTGGTCGACGGCGGTGACGGGCGAGCCGCGGTAGCCGGTGATGTAGCCGGCGGTGTTCAGCCCGGCTTTCAGGTCGCGTTCGCGCTGCAGCATCGGCAGGCGGATCAGCGCCTGGGTGCCGGTCATGAAGGCGCGGCCGCGCTCGAGCGTCCACTTGTCGTCGAGCGTGATCTCGTGCTCCGGCTGGGATGGTTGCAGCTGGGAACGGTCCAGGGGTGCGTTCATTGATGTCTCCGTTGTCGTTGTGCCGGACGCAGCACGCAACGGAAAAACGCCCGCCCTTCTTCCGGGTGGCGATGCATCCGCCGCAAGTCCTCTGCGTCCTACGTGGGGTGGGCGCCTTGTTGTTATTGGTTGCGCCGCGACGGAGAAGTCTCCTCCGTGATTTGCGACAGTATAGTCTTGTGCCCCCGGCATTAAATACCAATCAATTCCCCACGATGAGGCAATTGCGCAATAAAATTGCGGTTCCAAACCGTAGCAAGGAAATTTATGTCAAAAATCGAGCTGGATAAAACCGACCGCAAAATCCTGGAAATCCTGCAGGCCGATGGCCGCCTGTCGAACCAGGACGTGGCCGAGCGGGTGAACCTGTCGCCCTCGCCCTGCCTGCGCCGTATCAAGCGGCTGGAAGAAGCCGGCGTGATCCGTCAATACGTGGCACTGGTCGACCCCGACAAGATCGGGCTGGGCCTGCTGGCCTATGTAAATGTGCGCCTGGAAAAGCACAGCGAAGGCCCGGCCAACTCGCGCGTGCCGGCGACCTCGCCGCGTTTCGAGTTCGCGCAGGCGGTGGCGGGCTGGCCCGAAGTGGTGGCCTGCTATGCGATGACGGGAGAGATGGATTTCCTGCTGCGCGTGCACGTGGAAGACATGGACCACTTCTCGCGCTTCATGATGGCGACCCTGCTGCGCCATCCGTCGGTGCTGGACGTGAAGTCGAGCTTTGCGCTGCAGCGGATCAAGGAGACGACGGCGCTGCCGATCGAGGCGCCGGCGGTGCGGTGATCGGGGTTTCGTAGGGTGGGCTCTCGAGCCCACGCGGTAGTGCGCAAGATGTGTCGAAAAGCGTCGCGAAGCGCTGCCTGCGCTGTCCTACCGGGTTACCTTTCGATGCTCACCTGTGGCACCGCGTGGGCTCGAGAGCCCACCCTACAACAGCCAAACCCTATTCGCCACGCTTCTTCGGCGTAAACCACTTCACCGCCGCCCGCGCATTCGCCTTTACCGTGTAGTCGATCACGGCAAACTGTTCCTCCAGCGCTTCGCGCATCACGCTGCCCGGACTCGGCGGCGGCAGGTGCAGGTAGGCGTCCGCTTCCCCATACTCGCGCTTGATCTCCATCCCGGCCTTTTTTGCAATGTGCATCATGGTGCGGTTGCTCGACAGGCATTGCATGTAGAGGGTGTCGATGTCGGAGTTACGGCAGTGAATGGAGGCACGCTGGAACAGGCGGGTGCCCACGCCCTGCCCGCGCGCCGACTTCGAGACCGAGACGCCGAATTCGGCCACCCGCTCCTTGGTGGTGGTGCCGGCGCGGCCCTTCTCGGCGGGCGCGAAGGCCAGGTGTCCGACGCCGACCAGCTGGAATACGTGGTTGAACACGCCGAACACGATGTCGCGCGAAAAATCGATCTTGTTCACGTAGGCGTGAATCTGCTCGTCCGGCAGGACGGTGCCGAAGCGCAGCAGGCGGTCGCCCTCGTCGAGCGCGAGGAAATGCTTGAGCATGCGCCGGCGGTCGCGCTTGCCCAGTGCCTTGACCAGCACCGCCGGACGGTCGGTCTTGCCGGCCAGGCTGGCCAGCCAGTGGGTGAACGGATTGTCGGGCATACGGAGTCGGGATTCGGTTGAGCGGTTCGTTATTGTGCGGCGCAGCATACGGATATTGTATGCGCATTGCGCTCAGCTTGCCGGGCTCGTGCTGCCGTGCGCGCCCTTGTCGGGATCGGGCGCGCCCCACTGCGCGTTCGGGCTGATGATGAAGGTGCCCTTGCCGGCCTGCTTGGCCGCATACATCGCCTTGTCGGCGTCGGCCAGCAAGGCGGCCGCGCCCCATTCGGCGCCGGCGCGGCCGCGCGCGCTGGCGATGCCGATGCTGGCCGAGATCGAGACCGGGTTGCCGTCGGCTTCGACGATGCCTTCGATCTGCTCGAGCACCAGTTTGGCAATGCGCAGCGCGCCCTCGGGCATGTTCACGCCCTCGAGCATGATGACGAATTCGTCGCCGCCCAGGCGCGCCAGCACGTCCTCCGCGCGCAGTACCTTCTGGACGCGGCGTGCGACCAGCTGCAACACCAGGTCGCCGGTGGCGTGGCCCCAGGTGTCGTTCACGCCCTTGAAACCGTCGAGGTCGATGAACATGGTCGAGACCACGGTATCGCGCCGCGCCGCGCGCACAAGCGCCAGCTCCAGCAGGCGGGTCAGCTGCCCGTAGTTGACCAGCCCGGTCAGGCTGTCGTGCTGGGCCAGGCGCGCCAGCTTCTTCGACTGCTCCTCCAGCTCGGCGGTGCGCTCGGCCACGCGGTGTTCGAGCGTGTCGTTGGCCGCCTTCAGGCGGTGGTTGACGTCGTTGATGATGCGGTAGCTGCGGCGCAGGCGCCAGCCGGCATAGGCGAGCAGGGTCAGCAGCAGGATCGAATAGGCGAACAGGAAGCCGCGGTAGCGCTGGCGCTCGAGCACCTCGGCCTGGAACGAACGGTCGAACTCGCGGCCCAGCAGCGCCATCATCTCGCCCGTCCCGAGCGCGGCGATCTGGGCCTCGACCTCGTTCTCGCGCGGCCGGTTGGCCAGGACGATGCGGGTATCGCGCGCCAGCGCGTCGATCTGGTCCATCACCGCCTGCGAAAAGCGCGACTTCTGGTCCTCGATCTGGGCCAGGGTGCTCTCGATGCGGCGCGCCAGCGCCGGCGAAGGCGCCAGGTTGTAGCGCAGCGTGTCGGCCAGCAGGTCGTTCAGCAACGCGTCCAGGCGCACCACGACAAGGCCCGGGGCCAGCGCGCCCTCGATGCCGCCCAGCTCGGTCTTCAGGTCGGCCAGCGCCGGCGGCAGCGTCTGCAAGGCCGTGCGCAGCGGGGAATTCAGGGTCCGGAACTCGGCCACCAGGTCGGCCTTCATGCGCAGGGCGCCGGCCAGGGCGGTATGGGCCTGGCGCGCACCGCGCCCGTGCGTCATCGGCAGCGCTTCCTCCAGGCGGTCCATCAGCTGGCGCATCTGCGCCACGGGTGCGGCCAGGCGCGCATCGGCCTGGCCGTTGCCGATGTGGGCCCGCAGCAGGTTCGCGTCCCACTCGGCATCGAGCTGCTGCAGCTCGTGCAGGTCGAACATCACGCGGTTCTGGTTGTCGACATCGACCCCGGTGGTGCGCGTGTACAGGACCGCCAGCAAGGCGATCAGGACTAGCGCCGCGGCGCCGACCAATTGCAGCCGCCGTCGCGGATGCAAGGCTTCCATACGACGCATCCATCCCGCAAACAAGCTGTCCGACCAACGTAACAATCTACTCATAGTTGCAGGAGCATATCAAAACGGCGGCGGTAGTCGCGCACGTGGTATTTACGACAACTAACCGGGGCAGTGCGGGGCCTGTGCTTGCGCCTTCCAGCGCGCGACGGCATCGATGCGGGCGGCGAGCACCGCTTCCGGAATCTTCGCCTTGTCGCCGCCGCAGTCGGCCGCGATGGCGCCCGCGCGGACAGCGCGCGCCACCTCGGG
>DNCF01000050.1:0-16740 GCA_003484545.1 Massilia sp.
CGCGGCGCGCCTGCTCGGCCATCCGGCCGACGCGGTGCCGGACGGCGCGATCGACATCCACCCGGGCGACCTGTTGTTCATGATCGATTCGTCGTGGGAACAGTATCCCGATTTCGCGCCCGTGTTCGAGTCGGTGCGCCGCCTCGGCGGGCGCATCGTCACGGTCGTGTACGACCTGATTCCGCTGCGCATGCCGCAATTCTGCAGCGCCGGCCTGGTGGCCGTGTTCCAGCGCTGGTTCGGACTGGCGGTCAGGCACAGCGACATGTTGCTGTGCATTTCCGGCGCGGTGCGCGACGACGTTGCCGCCTACCTCGACGCACACGGGATGCGTCCGGCGCATCCGCTGCGCCTGGAATACTGGCGCCTCGGCGCCGACATCGTCCCGGACAGCGCTGACCAGGCGATCCGGCCGGAAGTGGCCGCGATGGCCGCCGATACGTCCAGTCCGCTGTTCCTCATGGTTGGAACGATTGAGCCGCGCAAAGGTCATACTGCCGTGCTCGACGCCTTCGATGCCCTGTGGGCCGAGGGCAGTACGGCGCGCCTGTGCCTGGCCGGCAAGGAAGGCTGGGAAGTGGACGAACTGATGCGCCGCATCCGCCAGCATCCCGAGATGGGGCGCCGCCTGTTCTTCGTCGAACGCTTCACCGATGCCGAGATCAACCTGTGCTACAGCCGTGCCCAGGCCTTGCTGGCTGCCTCCGTCGCCGAGGGCTACGGCCTGCCGATTGTCGAGGCGGCGCAGCACCGGGTGCCCGTCATCGCCAGCGACATCGCGGTGTTCCGCGAAGTGGCGGGCGCCGGCGCGGCGTATTTCCCGCTCGGCGACCAGCAGGCGCTGATGGACCTGGTGCGGCGCTTCGGCGGGCTCGGTTTGTCCGAGCGCCAGGCCATGGCCGACCTGGTCGAGGTCCTGTCCTGGCGCGACAGCGCACGCCAGGCATGGCAGCGTCTCGCCACGGCCTTCAGTTAGCAAGTAAATAATTCTCTGCGGCAATTTCTTACAGAAAAACTATCCCTGCTCCGAAGTCAGCAGGTTACAATGCCACCCTTTGACTGTTGTCGTATTTCACACAAATGAGTAACCGTCCCACCGCGAGCGCCCTGCTGGACATCGTTGGCGCCGTCAAGCGCATTTCGCTCGTCAGCGTACTGGGCTGGCAAGACGTGCGCGCACGCTACCGCCGCTCCGCGCTCGGTCCGTTCTGGATCACCCTGAGCATGGGTGTCATGATCGGCACCATCGGCATCGTATTCGGCCAGATCTTCCAGTCGCCGATGCACGAGTTCCTGCCCTTCCTCACCATCGGCATGGTCCTGTGGTCCTTCATTGCCGCCGTCGTCACCGAAGGCGCCACCGGCTTCATCAGCGCCGAAGGTATCATCAAGCAACTGCCGATTCCCCTCTTCGTGCACATCATGCGCATGATCTGGCGTAATTTCCTGATCCTGCTGCACAACCTGGTGATCTTCCCCATCGTCCTGCTCATCGTCGGCAAGCCGCTGGGCTGGGTCGCACTGCTGAGCATCCCTGGCTTGTTGCTCGACATCCTGAACCTGGGCTGGATCGTGCTGATCCTGGCCATCGTTTGCGCGCGCTACCGCGACCTGCCGCAAATGGTGTCCAGCGTGCTGCAAGTGATCTTCTACCTGACCCCGGTCATGTGGATGCCCTCGCTGCTGCCCGCGCGCGCCGGCACCTTCCTGCTCGACCTCAACCCTGTGTACCACATGCTCCAGATCGCCCGCGCGCCCCTGCTCGGCCAGGTGCCGGACATGGAAAACTGGGTGGTGTCGGCCGTGATGGCCGTGCTCGGCTGGTGCATCGCCCTCCTGATCTTCGGCCGCTACAAGCGCCGCATTGCGTATTGGTTGTAAACGGATTATGGCGTCTATACATTTTGATAACGTTGCGGTCGATTTTCCGATCTATAACGCAAGCGGGCGCTCGCTCAAGAAGCGTCTGATCTCGGTAGCCACCGGCGGCCAGCTCGGCGCCGACCCGATGGGCCGCGTCGTCGTGCGCGCGCTCGAGGGCCTGAACTTCACCCTGCGCGACGGCGACCGCGTCGGCCTGCTGGGCCACAACGGCGCCGGCAAGAGCACCCTGCTGCGCCTGCTCAGCGGCGTCTACGTACCATCGCACGGCAGCGCCCGCATCGACGGCGAGATCGGCTCGCTGATCGATATCTCGCTGGGCATCGATCCGGAAGCGACCGGCCGCGAGAACATCCACCTGCGCGGTGCCCTGCTCGGGCTGAGCAAGGCCGAACTGGCCGAGCGCATGGAAGACATCATCGCCTTTTCCGAGCTGGGCGACTTCATCGACATGCCGCTGCGCACCTATTCGACCGGCATGCACCTGCGCCTCGCGTTTGCCGTCTCGACCACCGTGCGCCCGGAAATCCTGTTGATGGACGAGTGGCTGGCCGTCGGCGACGAAGGCTTCAAGCACAAGGCCGAGGCGCGCATGCGCGAACTCGTTCAGGCCACCAATATCCTGGTCATCGCCAGCCATTCGCGTGAATTGATCCTGGAAACCTGCAACCGCGTGCTCTGGCTGGAACACGGCAAGATCCGCATGGACGGGCCGGCCGCAGAGGTCGCCGCGGCCTATTTCGGGGGCTGAACATGGTCGAACCGGGCCGCAACCGCATCGACGCGCAGGTCGCAGTGGCGACCGCGCGCGCGCGCGCGCAGCCGCCCGAGCCTTCCGCGCCGGAATCGCAACCGCGCAAGGGTCCTCGCCGATTCCTTCTGCGCCTGCTCAAGCGTGTCTTGCAACCGCTTCTGTCGCGGCTGCGGCGCTATTTCGTCGAGCCGCTGCGCCAGGAAATGCTGGTCTGGCACAACGAAGATCGCGCCCACGCCAGCGAACAGTTTCTCAAGTTGCAGCGCCAGATCGACGATGCCTGCGGCGCCATCCGCGCAGCCCAGCAGTCGGAACGCGACGAGATGCGAATCATCTATACCGGGCTGGTCGACCATATCCATGCTGCCGCAAGCGCTTCCAGCCGCGAATTCGAAGACGCGCGCGCAGGTGTCGACGCCGCCCTGGCCCACCTCGATGCAACACAAAAGAGGCTGGTCGAGATCCTGGAGAACCCAGGCCAGCGTCATGCCTTTGCGCTTGAGCACGGCAACAAGGAGGCGCCCGGGCAACTGCAGGCCCCCCCTGCCGGCCAGGCCCCAGTGCTGCAGGACACGATCGCTCAGTTGCAAGCACAGTTCAGCGCACAGATGCAGGCACTGCAGAACGCAAGCATGCAACTTGCCCGCGTGGAGAATTATGCCTTTGCCAGTGCGCGCCGCGTCGCCCTGCCTTGCGGCGACGGCGAGATGCTGGTCAAGACGGAGGCCGGCTACATTCTGTGTTCCGACAGCGATTTGTCGGTGCTCAGTACGCTCGTCGATACTGGCGACCTGGAACGCGGAACGCGGCTTCTCATCGAGTCGCTGTTGCGTCCTGGCGACGTGTTCGTCGACGTCGGCGCCAATATTGGCATGCACACGCTGGCAGCTGGGCGTGCGATGGCGGGACAAGGCACCATGATTGCATTCGAGCCCTTCGGACCTACCTGCCGCCTGCTCGAAAAGTCGGTCTGGATCAACGGTTTTGGACCGATCACGCGCATCCACGGCTGTGCCGTGTCGGACCGGGAGGACTCCGTGCCCCTTTATCTTGGTGCGAGCAGCGGACACCATTCGTTACTTGCATTAAACCACGCCGCGGCGTCCGACCAGGTGCAGGTCAGGACGGTGCGACTGGACGACGTCATCGAGCCGCAGCTGGGCGTGAGCCTGCTCAAGATCGATGCCGAGGGCGCTGAGCTGGAAGTCCTGGCAGGCGCGGCCGCCACCATCCATGGCAACCCGGATATCGCCATCATCGCCGAGTTCGGGCCATCGCACCTGCACCGTTCGGGGCAGCTTGCGACGGCCTGGCTGGCTGCGTTCGAAGCATTCGGTTTCGAATACCGCGCCATCGATCCTTCCAGCGGCGCACTGGTCCGCTGCAGCCTGGACGAACTGCAAGCGCTGGACTCGACCAACCTGTTCTTCGCTCGCCCTGGTTCGGCGGCCTGGACGAAAGTAAAGGAAAGTGTATGACCAAGGGAATCGTCATGCTTGGCGCGGGTGGGCACGCCAAGGTGTGCATCGAACTGCTGCAGGCAATGGGGGAAACCGTTGCCTATTGCATTGCCGGTGCCGACGCGCCCTCGCGTTGCCTGAACGTTCCGGTACTCGCCGGCGACGAGCAACTGGCGCGCCTGCGCGACGAGGGCTACGCTCGCGCCTTTGTCGCCATCGGCGCGAACAAGCTCCGTGGCCGGCTCGGCGCCAATGCGCTGCAACTCGGCTACGAACTGGTCAATGCAATCAGTCCGCGCGCGGTCGTCTCGCCTTCCGCCCGCCTCGGCAAAGGGATCGCCATCATGGCAGGCGCGGTCGTCAACGCCGATGCCGTCATCGGCGACCTGACCATCATTAACACCGGCGCCACGGTCGACCACGATTGCGACATCGGCGCTGCCGCCCACATCGCGCCGCAATGCGCGCTCGCGGGCAATGTCAGCGTCGGTACCGGTAGTTTCCTCGGGGTGGGCAGCAAAGTCATCCCAGGCATCCGCATCGGCAAAGGCAGTACGGTCGGCGCCGGAGGGGTTGTCATTCGCGACATCGCCGATGGGACCACGGCGGTGGGCGTTCCCGCAAAACCAATAACCAAATAAGACACTGTTCGCAAGGAGCATTTATGAGCCGCATCCCGGTTGCCCAGCCTGTGCTGGGAGGAAATGAACGTAAGTATGTTCTCGACTGCATCGACACCAACTGGATTTCGTCGAATGGCAAATACATCGGCATGTTCGAGTCGACGTTCGCTGCGTTCTGCGGCGTGAAGCACGCGGTGGCCATCAACAATGGCACCACTGCGCTGCACCTGGCGCTGGTCTGCCTCGACCTCCAGCCGGGCGACGAGGTGATCATCCCGACCGTGACCTATATCGCCACCGCGAACGCCGTACGCTATTGCGGCGCAACACCAGTGCTGGTCGACGTCTGCCCTGACACGATGAACATCGACCCGGCCGCGATCGAGGCCAAGATCACGCCGCGCACGCGCGGCATCATCCCGGTCCACCTGTACGGCCACCCGGCAGAGATGGACGCGGTCAACGAGATCGCGGCCCGCCACAAGCTCTGGGTGCTCGAAGACGCGGCCGAGGCCCACGGTGCCGAGGTGGGCGGCCGCCGCGTCGGCAGCCTGGGTACTTGCGCCACGTTCTCGTTCTTTGGCAACAAGATCGTCACGACCGGCGAAGGCGGCATGATCACCACCGACGACGACGAACTGGCGGCCAAGCTGCGTTTGTTCCGCGGCCAGGGTATGGACCCGAAGCGCCGCTACTGGTTCCCGGTGGTAGGGTACAACTATCGTATGACCAACATTGCCGCTGCCATTGGCCTGGCCCAGATGGAGCGCGTGAACGAAGCACTGGCCGAGCGTGCCCAGATCGCGCGCTGGTACGACGAGGCGCTGGCCCCGCTCGCCGGCAAGGTCGTGCTGCCGAAGGAGAAATCGTGGGCCAAGCAAGTGGTCTGGATGTACAACATCTTCCTGGCCGACGGTGGCGAAGCGAAGCGCGATAGCGTCATGCGCCAGCTCGACGAGATGGGCATCGAGACGCGTCCGGTGTTCTACCCGATGCACGTGATGCCGCCGTATGCGGAATCGACCAGCTACCCGGTCGCCGACGAGTGGGCCCAGCGCGGTATCAACCTGCCGACCTTCCAGGGTCTGACCCGCGAAGACGTGCAACGCATTGCCGACGCGCTGGCGTCCCTGCTCGCCGCGTAATGAAGATTGCGCTGTGCTCGACCTACGTGCCCTTCCTCTACGGCGGGGCCCGCAACATCGTCGAATGGCTCCAGGAGATGCTGGAGCGCGAGGGACACCAGGTCGAGCGCATCTACCTGCCCCAGGTCGATACGGCTGACCGTCTGTGTACACAGATGGCGGCCTTGCGCTCGATCGACCTGAGCGCGGCGGACCGCGTGATCTGTTTCCGCCCGCAGGCGCACCTGATCCGCCACCCGCATAAAATCCTCTGGTTCATCCACCATATCCGCGTGTTCTATGACATGTGGGACAGCCCCTACCGTGGCTTCCCCGATGACGCATCGCATCGCTCGGTACGTGCCGCGCTGCTGGCGGCGGACAACGCTGCCCTGCGCGAAGCGAAAGCCGTTTTCACGAATTCGCGCGTCGTGTCGGAACGCCTGCGCCAGTTCAACGGTATCGACAGCGAAGTACTGTACCCACCGGTATTTGCTTCCGAACGTTTCCACTGCCGCGGTTTCAACGACGAAATCGTCTACATCTGCAGGCTCGAGCACCACAAGCGCCAGCACTTGCTGGTCGAGGCCATGGCCCACACGAACACGCCGGTACGCCTGCGCTTGTGCGGAGCCAGCTCGGGCAGCGAGTACCCTCGCGAACTGAGCGCGCAGATCGAGCGCCTGGGCCTGCAGGACAAGGTCGTGCTCGATGTCCGCTGGATCGCCGAGGAAGAAAAAGTCGAATTGCTGGCCGACTGCCTGGCGGCAGCCTATCTGCCGGTCGACGAGGATTCCTACGGCTACCCGAGCGTCGAAGCGAGCCATGCGGCGAAGGCCGTGCTCACCACGGACGACGCCGGCGGCGTGCTCGAGCTGGTCAGCGACGGGGTCAACGGCTATGTGTTGCCTCCCGACCCGGCGGCTCTGGGCGCAGCGATGGACCGCCTGTACAGTGACCGCGCGCTGGCAAGCCGGCTCGGTGCCGCGGCCCGCGCCCGCCTTGACGAACTGAACATCTCGTGGACGCATGTACTGAAAAGATTGCTTGAATGAAAGTATTAGTCGCCTGCTCGGTGATCCCGTTTTCCGATTCGCCCCAGGAACGTCAGGCCCGCCTTCTGTGCCAACAATTAACCGCAGCCGGTCATGCTTCGGAGATTCTCCGGATTCCGTTCGCAGCGACGCCCCTCGCGCGCCTGCCCTCCCAGCTGGCGATGATGCGCAGCTTCGAGACCTGGAACATCGACCATCTGGTTTCAATGGATGTGCCGGCCAGCCTGCTGCGCCATGCGCGCAAGTCAGTCTGGCTGAACAATGCCGAACCGCTCCTCGACGCGCCCGGGACCGCGCCGCACGCCGTGCTGAGCAACGCCGCGCGCCAAGCGCTGGGCGAGAGCCGCGGCGCATATTGCAGCAGCCACCGCGTACGCACGGTGCTGGACGATGTACTGGGCGTGGCGCCGCCGGTGCTGGCGCTGCCGCCGCGCCACCTCGCCGACAGTCCTGGCCGCTACATCCTGGCTGCCCCGCCGCGCGACGCGGGCGATACCCGTTTGCTTGCCGCCCTGGCGCGCACCGGCGCCGATGTGCGGCTGGTCTTCGCAGGCACGCCCGCCTCGCCTGACCAGGCCGCAAGGCTGCAGGAGGCAGCCCGAGGCATGGGAGTCGGCGACAGGGTGGAGCTCGACCTGCGTCCACTGACGGAAGACGAATTCGATCGCTGCCTTGCCGGAGCGCTCGCCGTTGCCTGCATCGGCGGAGCGGATGACGGCGGCCTTGCGCTGCGCGCCGCCGGCGCCGGCAAGGCGCTCATCGCCGACGCGGCCGATACCCAGCTGCATGGGCTTGCGCGTCATCAGCTGAGCGGCTGGGCGATAACGCCCGAGGTGGCCACGCTCGCCGCATGCCTGCAGGAAGCCGTGGCACAGCGCCACCGCAGCCTGGCGTATGGCGCACGCGCCCGCGACCTGCTGCGCGTCACAGGCGCCGACTGGACAACGATATTGCAGGCCCTACTCGCATGAACATTCTGATTTTCGCGCCCCTGGCGCCGCAGACCGCGGCGGCAGCCATGGTGCAGGCACTGGTGCTCGACCTGGTCCGCAGCGGCCACACTGCAACGCTGATCCGTACCGAGACCGAACAGGGCGACGGCCACCCAACCGGCCCCGGCTGGCAGGACGAGGCCGGGATCGGCGCACTGGCCGCCCAGGCCGACCTGGTCGTCTACCAGCTCGGCGCCGCGAGCGCCATGCATGCAGGGGCGCACGCCTGGCTGCGCCGGCTTCCGGGAGTGTTCTGGCTGCTTGGCGAGGATGCACTGGCAATCGCGCGTGCCTGCGGTCCCTGGGCGCTCGGCATCCTGGCGGACGACGCTATCGCTCCCGCGGCCCTGTTGCCGTACTGCCCGGGCCCGGTTCTCGGCACGGCGGGCGAGACCGTCAGCGCACGCCTGTTGCAGCTCGCTGCGACGGCGCAACGGATGGTTCCGGTGCGCGCCGCGGTGGACGAACTGACCGCACTGTTGCGCGCCTGGGGCGCGGATGACGAAACCGTCCGCAACAGCGCGCTGGCGGACGGTTTCGACCTGTTCGAGGCCTGAGCGCTTCAGACCGCGGCGGCGGTCTCTTCCCTTTCCGGCGCGCTGTCGCGCTGGGCCGGCAGGATGCGGATCTGCGCCAGCATCAATCCCACCATGCGGTTATCGTTCGGCGGAATCGTCGGGTGCGGCACCCGGATTTCGATCAGGCTGCCGCGGCGCAAGGTCGAGAACTCCAGGGTCACGCGCTGTTGCGTGCTGGCGCCCTCCTCGAAACGGAACAGGCGCTTGGCGCGACCGATCTTCACCGTCACCGGCGCATTGACGTTTTCTCCGTAGGCGCCGCCGACGATCTCCAGGACAAAACGGCGTGGCAACGACGTGCTCAAGGAGATCAGCACGGTTTTGCCGTCGGTCCAACGGCCGGTCGGCTCGGGAAAGCTGACCCCGGTCACGTCCTCGACGAACTTCGGATATTTCGGCTGGCTGAAGTCGATGCCGTCGGCCAGTGTGCCGAGGTTGGCGTCGTCGGTCTCGGCCGTGGTGACCAGCTCGCGCGGCGGCTTCGGCGGCCGTACTTTGGTCGGCAGTTGCGACAGGCCGTGGGCAAAGGGACGTAGCAGCGTGCGCTTGAACTCGCGCCAATAGACCGTGGCGGTGGGCTCGGGAGCGAGCGCCGCCTCGACGCCGCGCTCGCGCAGGTTGGTCGTCCAGACCGCCCTGCAGTATTCGTCCGAGAATTTATAGGCCAGCGCGCGCTGTTGCTGGCGCATGGCGTCGATGAAGTCCTGGTCTCCGGCCAGGATACGCTCGACCGCCGCGCGCGCCTGCTCCTGCGAGGTGCAACGGCCCAGCTCGATTTCCGGCGTCATCCGGCCCAGCAACGAATCGGCAAAATAGACGACCGGCATGCCGTTGATCGCCGCCTCGATCGGCGAATAGTGCACGTGGCGCTGCTCGGTCGAATGATAGTAGAGCACGGCCGATTCGCGGTACAGCCGCGCGAGCTCCTCGTCCGTGACGAAACCCAGCATGTGCGGATCGTCGACCGGCACGTCCTGCGCGCCGAAGATCACGTGCGGCAGGTCGCCGAAGTCTTCCTTGAACTTGCGGTACACCGCGGCATAGTAGGGATTGGTGACGGCGTTGGGGCAGACGAACAGGATATGCCGGTCGGTGCCGACATAGGTATCGGCAGTGCGCCAAAAGCTTTCCGGCACGCCGAGCGGCAGGAAGACCTCCCGCTCCGAAAACAGCAGCGGCTCGACTTCGACCAACTGGTCGTAGCCGCTGGCGAACCAGAAACGCTTGCCGAGGGCCGCGATCTCGTTGAGGATGCGCTCGCCGTACAAGAGCTGCAGGACGTTGTGGTAAGTCTGGGTATTGTCCAGGCCGAAGGCACGGAACATGATCTGGCCTTCGAATTTGCGCACTGCTTCCGGCACCTGTTTTCCGTAAGGAATCACATAGACCGTGCCAAAATACCTGTTCATCAGCGCAACGATATCGTCAGGCCACGCTTCTTCATAGAAATTGAAGCTATTCAGGCGTTTTAATACTCGGGGCGGAATGCTGAGCGACTCATCATAGCTGAAGTCGACGACGCCGCTACGAAAGCTGGCAGCCTGCGGAATGACTTTTGGCGTGAACACTTCATAGCCCAGTTCGAGCAACAACTTTACCTCGTAGGGCATCAGTGTCTTATGGTTCAGCAGCCAGAGTACCCGTTTGTTTCTTTTATGCATTCCGCTCTTCGATAAGTTCGTTACTATAAAGAAAGCTCACCGATCACTATCAGATGAACAATCCGATGAGTAGGAGCCTTACGTGAACAATCACGTCAGCATTGATACCTCTTGGATTTTTAGCTCGACAAGAGTGTTTCCAAATCTCAATGATGATAACAGATCAAGTGCGACAGAAACCATGGATCGCTTTCGGTTGCGTCGTCTTGACTTTGCTCTGCGAGGGTTCCCTAAGTACTTTGGCAAACACGTTTCATAAAAAAGTAGCGTCACTGAGCGGTGCGACTTAAAATGGCGAGCTTGCATCATTGCAATTTAAACTCTTATCACTTGACGCGGCATGCCAGCGCAGTTAACCAATTTTACTAATGGCCATTTCTCCGAACGCAACTGGTAATAAGCGACTTACCGTCCTCGAATTCGCTACGCTCATCGTTTTGGCGGCTTTGAGTTTCTGGGCGGTACGTCCATTGTTGGAGGAGTGGGGCCTGTTCAACGTCATCAAAACCCAGGGCATAGGCTACATTCTGGCGTATGCCGAGTCCACGCCGATGCGTCCGCTGCATCTGCTGGCCATTGCGCTGAACTGGGAACTGGGCCAGGGCCACCTCATCGGTATCGCAGCCGGTAACGCAGTGATGATGGTGCTTCGATATGGCGTAGCTCGCTGGGCGGTGTCGCCGGTCCTGGCGGGAAATGATCGGTGGGTCATCGCGACCCTGGCGGCTGTCCTGCCCGCCTGGTCCGGCATCTGGTTTGGCCGATTTGGCGCGGCCCAGTTGAGCCTCATCTTCTTTTTCGCGGTCATCGGCTTTTCACTCCGACTGGCGCGCAAATGGTCCTGGAGCACGGCACTGGCTTGCGTGGCAAGCGTATGGCTGCTGCTCAGCGTTTATCAGGCGCTCGCCTTATGCCTCGTGGCCATGCCACTCTTCGCCCTGCTGTGGCAAGACGGTACACGGCGCGCAGATCAGGCGACAGCGCCGCACTGGCAATTCATCAGGCTTGCCGTGACGATTGGCACGGGCTTTGTCTGTTATGCCCTGTATGCGATCATTGCGTCGCGCCTGCTGGGCGGCGGTAGTTACGAAGCAACCCTGGCCCAGGGCAGCAGCAAACTGTTGACGGTTGCAGGAATTGCCCAGCATGTCATGCGCGGCTACGCGACCGCATTCGCCAGGGACCTGACCCTGCCGCTCATGCTTTTGCTGGGTTACTTCGTCATTGGCCCCGCGCTGTTACAACAGCGCGGTGAAAGAACGTTCGTGAGCGCCCAGGCGCTGTTTCTGCTTCTGGTGGCGAGCCTGCCTTTGTTTTCCCTGATCTATATGAACGAATTGCACATCGGCGATCCGGATCGCGTCATGCTCCCGGTCGCCACGGCGTTCGTCGTAGCCCTGCTCTCCCTGATGGTGCGATATCGCCCATCGGCAGGCAATCTGCTGGCATCCAGGCAGGCTGCTGCAATTGTCCTGGTCTTGCTGGTGGTGGGGACGCTCGGCGCGGCCAGTGCAAAAAAATACGCGGATTTGCAGGAAACAGTGCTGGCACAAACCCTGAATGCGGTTGAGACACAACAGCCGCGCTCCTTGCTCCTGCACGATGCCACGGGCAGGCTAGGCGATGTTTACACCTTCCTGAACCCCCTTTTCAGCGAAGCGCTTGCCGTCCACGGACACAATGTGACTGCGTTGATTTGCACGCCGCGCGACATCGACCGTATCCACCCCGACGCACAGCGTTATCCGATCCCCACCACGCAGCGTTGCGACGAAGTCGCGCCAATGCCGGCGCCTGTGCTGGTGCTGACTGTCCGCGATGAGAACGGTACGATAACGGTCAGGCCATGACGCCGGGGCGGGAAGGCGGCGGGTCCCATCCGCCACCTTCCTGCTCATCCGCGTCCCGCACTCAGCGTCTTCAGGAACTGAACGACCACTTCTTGTGGCCCAGATAGCTGGTGAACACCGGCACGATCACGCCGACCGCGTGAGCAATCTCGGGTACAAAACGCTCGACGCCGGCGCGCGGAAGCACGACCTCGAGCATCAGCAGGCTGACTGCCCAAGTCTGCGCCACCGCGACCAGGTTCACCAGGACGAAGAAACCAGCCGCCTGGTGAGCGGGGCGCCGACTGTCACGAAATACGAAAAGCCGCGCCAGAACGAAGGCCGTCACCATTCCCGTCAAGTAAGCCAGGACCACCGCGCTCGAAAACGACAGCCAGCGGTCGTACACGATGCGCGAGCCGAAGTTGACGGCCGCCGCGATGCCCCCGGTGAGCAGGAAAACAAGGAATTGGCGCGACAGGAAATGCCGGATCACGCGACGGCATCCCTGGCCATCTTTCGGCCGAAATCGATACTCTCCGAAATACCACGGTCTTCCGGATAGTAATACGAGGTATCCGCCACCCACAGGCCCCGCACCGGCAGTTTCGGCGGCGGCAGCCGGTCGAGGTAGCCCGGCTCGCAGATCGGCTGGGCATAGCGGTAGCGGCTGGCGCGCATGTCGAGGAAATCGGCGTCGGTGAGCGCCGGATTGATCTTCTTCAGGTAGCGCCGCACCTTGTCGAGGAAGGCCTGGTCCGGCTCGGCGAAGGTCGGATGTTCGCCCGGCACATAGAACGGCACGTAGACCACGTGTTCCTTCAACGGACGCAGGTTCGAGTACTCGACCAGGCCCGGGATATCCATGTCCGGATCGTTGGTGTTGAGCCAGAAGTTTTCCGACACCGGCTTGCGCAGCTTGGCGATCACGCACACGACGGCGATGTTCTTCTTCGACGCGAACGCGGCCAGCAGGTCCGGCGGCAGGTCCGGCATGACGCGCGGCACATACGGCAGCGGAATCGTGCTGACGACCTTGTCGAAGGCCTCGAACCGGCCGCCGGCCTCGACGCCGCGCACGGCGCCGCCCTCGATCACGACCTTCGTCGCCGGGGTTTTCAGGCGCAGTTGGCCGCCGCGTTTTTCGATGTCGGCGCGCATCGCCTGCAGCAGGGTTTCGGAACCGCCGTCGAGGTAGCCGAGCTTTTCCTTGAACAGGTTGTAGCGCGAACGGCCGATGCGGCGGATACGGCTCCAGATCCAGGCCGCCGACAGATTGCCGCTGTAGTCGTAGAATTTGTAGTCGAACAGGCGGCGCCACAGCACTTCCCAGGCTTCCGCCCCGACGGCACGCCGGATCCAGCCGGTCGCCTCGACATGGTCGAGCGGCTTCCAGTCGTCGCGCTTGGTCGACAGGAAGGCATGCAGGCCGTAGCGGAACTTGGCGGCCAGGCTCAGCCCCTTGAACTTGAGCAGCGCGACCGGATTGCCCCAGGCCTGCAGGCGGTTCTGGTACCAATAGCCCATTTTCGTGACGACCCAGTGCATGCGGTCGGCAATGCCGAGCTCGTCCAGGACCTTCAGGAAGGCATGGTCCGAGATGCAGTGGAAGTGGTAGTAGCGTTCGATCTCGAGACCGGAGAAGTCGAAGGCGGCGGCCATGCCGCCGACGCGGTCGTCGGCTTCGTAGACGACCGGCTGGTGGCCGTCGCGCGCCAGCTGGTAGGCCACGGCCAGGCCCATCGGACCCGCGCCCAGTACTGCGATGCGTTGGCCCATTCAGAACTCCATGACGACGTGGCTGTATTTCGGGTCGTTGAAGGTCTCCTCGATCGCCTCGGCGAACGGGGTGCTGCGCACCCCGAAAATGCCAGGCCAGTCGATGACTTCGAACTCGTCGCGCGCGACCAGCGCACTGAGCTGCTGTGTAGTGAACGGCGGATTGCGGTCGAACCGGCTCCAGAGCCAGATCAGCGCATAGAACAGGCTGTAGGGAATCCGGACGATCGGCGTGCGCGCACGGGTGGTGCGCTTGATCTGGCGAATGATGTCGATGTAGTCGACCTCTTCATGCCCCGAGATGTTATAGATCCGGTTCTCGACAGGTTTCTCGATGCAACTGATGATGATGTTGCTGAAGTCGCCGACGTACAGCGGCTGGCGCATGTAGCGGCCATGCCCCGGGATCGGGAATACCGGCACCTTGCGCATGAAGCGCGACAGCCAGCCAAGATGCTTGCGGTCGAACCAACCGAACATCAGCGTCGGGCGCAATATCGGACAGGGAACGCCGCTGGCCAGCACCATCTCTTCCTGTGCTTTTTTCGAGCGGGTGTAGAAATCGTCGGCCACGGATTCGACCACCGACGAGCTGACATGGATCAGGCGCACGCCCGGGCGGCGCTCGATCTCGTCGAGGATCAGGCGCGTCGTTTCGACGTTGTTGCGGACAAACTCCTGGTAGTCGATGCCGCCGATCTGCGCCTGCAACATCACGACCACGGCGGCGCCATCGACATGGCGGCGCCAGTCGCCCGGCTCGGCCAGATCGGCATACTCGGCAGTAATCCCTGGCTGGATTTTACGCAACATCTCAAGGTTGGCACGGTGCTTGTCGAGCACGACGATGTTGTTGTAGCCGCGCGCCAGAAGGCGTGCAACCAGATTCTGTCCTACGAGACCCGCGCCACCAGGCAACAGGATCTTTGCGCTCAAATCCATTAACTCAGTTTCCTTCCAAAGTAATGCCAAACAGCCGGACGCCCAGCACGCGCCCATCGGGAGATACGCCCGCCTCCTTCGGCGAAATGGGTCGCGCGACGTGCAAAGTGACCACGATGTCATTGCCGGCATCGGCCGGGACCGGAACCGCAACCTGCTTGCGATTGTCCTGCTGGGTGAAGACGGCGCTCGCAACGGGCTTTCCGCCCACCTCGATCGTCACTTCCTGGCGAGAATCCTGACGCGGCAGGAAGGCTTCGAGGTCGAGCTGCAGGCGCGCGCCAGCGGCATGGCCGAAATGCAGGCCGAGGTCCGAGCGCCCTCCCATCGACCAGACGAAGCCGCCCGGTTCGATCGTCGACCAGCCCGATTGCAGGATGAACGCGCTGTACCAGGCGGCGCGCTCGCCGACCGTCACCGGGCTGTGCAGGGCGAGGTCGGGTTTGGTCACGCGGTAGAAGCCCAGGCCCAGCCCTTCGACGGCCGGCTTGCCGAGCGCGGGGTCGGACGCGCCGCCGAGGGGGCGCACGAACAGGCGCGGGGACGCGGCCAGTTCTTCGGGCGTGCAGATCGCCGCCCGGGTGAACGAAATATGCCAGTTCTGGTTCACGCAGAACAGGTCCGTGTTACGCCGTTTCGCATATGCTTCCACGCCGAGGACGTGGGTCCAGACCGTTCCCCAGTCGACCGTGTTGTCGAGGTCGAGCACGAGGCGATGCGGCGATGGCAGGTCCGCGAGTGCTTCGTACAGCCCGGCCACACCCGGCTGGTTGAATTGGCCGAGATACTCGGGACTGCGATCGATCTTCTGGAACGCCAGCACCAGCATGGCGCCGGAAAGTAGGACCGCGGCCATGTCGCGCGCACGCGACTGCCGTAACGCCGCGTGAACGCCCAGCAATGCCAGCGCGACGGCAAAGGCCGGTACGGCGTAATAGAACAGTCCGATGTACTTGAACTCGAGCAGATCGATGCCGACTTTCGCGTAGTACAGCAGTGCAAGCGTGCCGCCGAGCATGGCCGCGAGCAGGCTAAGGCTGGGCAGGCGCAAAGGATGGCCACGGCGGCACGCCACCACCATCGCCAGAACCAGCCCTGCCCCGCACAGCAAGCCGAACCCGCCTTCCCAGTAGCCGGCCACGTAACGCATGGCCTGGAACACGGTATTGCCCTTGTTGCCGCTGCTAAAAGCCAGGTACTGACGAACCGGCGACGGGCTGTCCAGCACGCATGCGATCGCGAAGGGCACCAAAAACAGCAGGACAATACCGACCAGACGCAGTACTGCCGCCCTTTGTGTCAGCAGAAAACGCTTGCTGAGCAGGACAGATGCGGCACCGAAACGGGCCACGATCATGTTGGCCAGCAGCACGCACACCAATACGATGCCGCAAATGGCGACGAAGGACACATGGCCGTTGATCAGGAAGCCGGTGCTCACGCCCAGCGCCGTTATGCTGTCCAGTCTGGCATAGACGAGTCGCGATGCCGCCAGCAGCATTGTCGTAAACGGCAAGACATACAGATGAGGGAACCAGATTCCGGCGAAGATGTTGTAGTCGGCCAGCGCCAGCGCCAGGATGAGTGCGCCAGTGAACAGCAACGCCCCGGCGACCGAGCTGCTGCTGCGCCGTACGATGGCAAAAATCGCGACCAGCCAGGCGGCGTTGTAGATCGGCACCGCCAGCAGCTGGCCCGAGAACGGTGAGGGAACGACATGGAGCAAGTCATGGAAGACCAGCTCGCCCGCTGCCAGCACGTACAGGAGAGCCGGACCGGGATGGTTGAAGCCGACACGCGAATAATTACCGTGCACCAAAGCAAGCGATTTCGCATCCTGGATCAGCAGGCTATTGGCGGCGAAATCGCCAAGCTCGAGGTTGGCGGTAGCGATTGCCGGCCAGTTGCTCGCGCTGAAAAGAACCGCAAGCAGGATGAACAGGGCGACATACAAGCCCGTCGACCAGCGGGTACGGCTGCCGGGCGGCACCAGGGTACCGATGGCGGAAGGATGAACGCTCATGCTCAAATATTCATTTTGTTAAAGATGACCGACGGCAGG
>DNCF01000050.1:17000-17370 GCA_003484545.1 Massilia sp.
GTCATCGGCGTGTCGGTCGGGCCCGGCTTGACCAGGACCACCTTGATCGCGGTGCCGGCGAAGCGGTGCTGCAGGCCCTGCGCATAACGCGTGACCAGGCCCTTGGCGGCGCCGTAGACATAGTTCGAGCGGCGGCCGCGGTCGCCCGCGACCGAGCCGATGATGACCAGGGTGCCGCGCCCGGCCGCCTCGAACGTGGCGGCGAAGGCCTCGGCGAACAGCACCGGCGAGACGCCGTTGACCGAGAGCGCCGCTGCGCAGGCGCCGAGGTCGCTCTGGCACGCGGACTGCTCCGGCAGCGAGCCATGCGCTACCAGCACCAGGTCGACCGGGCCGGCGGCAGTGACGCGGCCGGCCAGCGCGCCGATCG
>DNCF01000047.1 GCA_003484545.1 Massilia sp.
CATCTTCGTTGCCTGCGGCGCACTGCGCCTGGCGCGCTTCAACGTCTCGGTCGGCAAGACCGACCCGCGCTACTTCGTCGGCATGCCGATCACGGCGGGCGCGGCCTGCGTCGCCTCGGTCGTCGTCGCCTGGCCCGATCCGGTGGTCACCAACGCCCAGGCGTTTGCCGTGATGGCGCTGATGGTTGCCGTCGGCACACTGATGGTCTCGACCGTAAGATTTCCCAGCAGCAAGCAAAAACTGACCAAGGGAATGTACATCGTCCTGGCGGTGGCGGTTCTGTTGCTGATCATGTTGCAGACGCGCTTTTTCGTGCTCTTCTTCCTGCTCTACATCTGCGCGACCCTGCTGCTGAACATTGCCTGGCAGAGCGGCTGGCGCGGCATTGCGCCGCCGAAGATGTACGACGAGGAAGAGTCGACGGTTTAAGCGAACTTGTCGAGCAGGGCGGCCAGCCGCGCCGCCGTCGCGCGCGCGTCCTCGAGGCTGCCGGCCTGCTCGCTGTGGGTCACGACCGTTGCGGTGAGCAATTGAACGAAGGAGCGGTCGAGCGCCTTGCGCGCCGCCGCCATCTGCTGGGCGACGGCGTCGCAGTCCGCGGGTTCGGCCGCCAGCGCGATCAGTTTCTGCACCCCGCGCAGCTGGCCCTCGATGCGGGCCAGGCGGTTGAGCAGGTCCTTCTTTTGCTGCGCCGTCAGCGCGCGGCCCTCGACGATCTTGACGCTTTCCGCCATCGCGACCTCAGGCCACTTCGTGCCCGCGCGCCGCGCGCAGGATCGCGAACCAGTCGTCGCGCGCCAGCGTGAAGCCGGTGGCCGCGACCGCGGCAGCGACCGATTCGATGCGTCCGCTGCCGGTCAGGGGAAGCGGACGGCTCGGCAGCGCCATGATCCAGGCAAACACCACGCCGGCAAACGACTGGCCGAGGCGGTCGGCCACCTCCTGGATGGTGGCGCGCAGCTTGACGATGTGCGGATCGGTCGAAGTGAACAGGCGCCCGCCGCCCAGCGGCGACCAGATCATCGGCGCCACGCCCACGTCCTGCAGGCCGTCGAAGGTTTCGTCGAACATCGGCACCGTGTGCAGCGGCGAGAACTCGACCTGGTTGGTGGCCAGCGGCACGCGCCGGTTCAGCGCCTCGAACTGGTGGCGGGTGAAGTTCGACACGCCCACGTGGCGCACCTTGCCGTCGCGCTGCAGGCGGGTGAAAGCCTCGGCGACCTCGTCGAAGTTCATCAGCGGATCGGGACGGTGGATCAGCAGCAGGTCGAGCCGGTCGGTGCCGAGCTGGCGCAGCGAGGCTTCGGCCGAGGCGACGATGTGCCCGACACTGGTGTCGTAGTGCTGGATCGTGTGCGCCGGACGGCGAGGGGAGACCAGCTTGATGCCGCACTTGCTGACGATCTCGATCCGGTCGCGCAGCGAGGGCCGCTCGCGCAGGGCTTCGCCGAACAGGGCCTCGACGCCGTAGTCGCCGTAGATGTCGGCGTGGTCGAAGCTCGTCACCCCGAGCGCGAGACATTCCTCGATGAAGGCGACGCGCGAGGACACCGGCATCTTCCATTCGCCCATGCGCCACATGCCGGCGACGATGCGCGACAGTTCGAGGCCATCCTGGCGGGTGGCGATGCGGGGGCAGGTGACGGAGGGCTGGGACATCGGGTGCTTTCTTGCATTTACGGTAACGAGGCATTATAGCGGCGGCGTGCGCGATGCGCCGCCGCCAAAACAAAACGCCCGCCGGGCGAACCGGGCGGGCGTCGTTACAGGCAAACCGCGCGCTTACTTCATCCAGAGACGCATCGAGTCCCAGGCGCGGCCGAAGATCGAGGCTTCCGGCACTTCTTCCAGCGCCACGACCGGCAGCACCAGCAGCGGCTTGCCGTCGACCATCATTTTGAGGGTGCCGACGCGGCCGTTCTTCGCCAGCGGGGCGACCAGTGGGTCCTTGCGCTCGAGCACAGGCTTGAGCTTGCCGGCGACGCCTTTCGGCACCGTCACCAGGACGTCGTTGGTGAAGCCGATCTTCACGTTCGACTGCGAACCCTTCCACACTTCCGGCGTGGCCACGGCCTGGCCCTTCGAATACAGCTTGACCGTGTCGAAGTTCTGGAAGCCCCAGTTCAGCAGCTTCTGGCTTTCCTGGGTACGCGCGCTGTCCGAGTTGGCGCCGGACAGCACCGAGATCAGGCGGCGCTCGCCGCTGTTGCCGTTCGGGCGGCGTGCCGAGGCGATCATGCTGTAGCCCGAGGCGTCGGTGTGGCCGGTCTTCATGCCGTCCACGGTCGGGTCCAGCCACAGCAGGCGGTTGCGGTTCTGCTGGGTGATCTTGTTATAGGTGAATTGCTTGACCGAGTCGATCTTGTAGAACTCGGGGAAGTCGCGGATCACGTGGGTGGCCAGGCTGGCCAGGTCCTGCGCGGTCGAGTAGTTGTCCGGGCTCGGCAGGCCGTGCGGGTTGGCGAACTTCGTGTTCTTCAGGCCCATGCGCTGCGCTTCGCGGTTCATCAGGGTGACGAAGGTGCCTTCGTCGCCGGCGACCGCTTCGGCCAGCGCGACCGCGGCGTCGTTACCCGACTGCACCATCAGGCCATGCAGCAGGTCGCTGATGCTGACCGGGGTGGCCGGGTCGATGAACATCTTCGAGCTGCTCGAATCGACTTTCCAGGCGCGGGTCGAGACGTTGACCATCTGGTTCATCGTCAGCTTCTTGTCGCGGATCGCCTGGAAGGTGACGTAGGCCGTCATGATCTTGGTCAGCGATGCTGGTTCGATCCGCAGGTTCGGGTCCTGGGCCGCGATGACCTGGCCGCTGGTGGCGTCGAGCAGCAGCCACGATTTCGCTGCGATTTGAGGCGCGGGCACGCTTTGCGCACTGGCCGAGATCATCACCAGGCTGGCGGCCACGGCTGCAATCAGTTTCTTCATGGGAACTAAAGTCTCAATCTAGGGGTGGGTGAAGCGCAGGCAATGTGAGTACACACATTGCCTGGAGTCAAAGAAGAGACTCATTATAGGCCAGTGCCGCCGGGAACAAAACACTCTTCAATTAGGCTTAATACACGCTTAATTGTTGCGATCCCACATCTGGATGACAAGATTCTTGATCGGGTTGAGGCGGCGGTGGAAGAAATGGTCGGCGCCCGGGATCACGATCACCGGGATTTCCAGCGGCCGCGCCCAGTCGAACACCATCTGCAGGGTGATGGTGTCGTCCTGCTCGCCGTGGATCAGGATGGTGTCTTCCGGCACGCTCGGCATCGGCCACTTGCCGGCGGCGGTGCCGACCAGCACCATGCGCTGGACCGACTTGCCCTCCGCGGCCAGGCGCGCCTGCAGTTGCGCCTGCACGAAGGTGCCGAACGAAAAGCCGGACAGCGCCACCGGCAGGCCCGGATACTGTTCCTGCATGTGCTCGAGCATGACCTGCATGTCGTCGACCTCGCCGTGGCCGCGGTCATGCTCGCCCTCGGATTCGCCCACGCCGCGGAAATTGAAGCGCGCGGTCGCATAGCCGAGCGTCACGAAGGTGCGCGCCAGCGTCTGCGTGACCTTGTTCTCCATGGTGCCGCCATACAGCGGATGCGGGTGGGCCACCAGGGCGATGCCGCGCGGCGCCTCTTCCGGCAGGTCGAGCAGGCATTCCATCTTGCCGGCGTGGCCGGTCAGGTAAAACTTTTTCGAAAACTTGTTCATATCAAAATCAGATCTTCAGGCGCTCGACAATTTCGCCCTTCAGGATGTGGCTGTCGATGATGTCGTCGATGTCGGTGGTGTCGACATAGGTGTACCAGGTGCCCTGCGGGTAGATCACCACGACCGGGCCTTCCTCGCAGCGTTCCAGGCAGCCGGCCTGGTTGATGCGCACCTTGCCCGGCTGGTTCAGGCCAAGCTGCTTGATGCGTTTTTTCGCATGCTTTTGCGCGACCTCGGCGCCGGCCTTGCCGCAGCTCTGGCGGCAATTCTCGCCTTCGCGCACGTTCATGCAGAAAAAGACGTGGTGTTCGTAGAAAGGTTTCTCGTCGTTCATATCGTTCTCTTCTTGGGCAAGAGCCAATGGGCCATCCGCAATGATACGCGCTCTTAATGGCGGCCCTCGTGCCGATTCAATTTATGGGAGGGAAGCAGCAGGAACCAGAGCGCGAGAAACGGCCAGCTCATCGACAGGAACTGGGCTGCCCCGTTGAAGTTCAGGAACTTGCCTTGCACCCAACCCTGCAGGGTGGACGTGAAATACGGGTTGGCCGGGATCGTGTTCACCACGATCAAACTCAGCACCAGCGTGACCACGGCCAGGCGGCGCTGCGCCAGTTGCGGGGCGAAGGCCAGGCCGGCCAGCATGATCAGGCCGATCAGGAAGCCGCCCTCGGCGCCGGGCGTGACCCAGACCAGGGCATTGTCCGGGCGGAACAGCAGGGAGCTGGCCAGGGTCTTGGTCAGCAGGGCCGCGCCCAGCATCAGGAGCACCAGGGTGTAGCGCGGCGCGCCCCGGCGCAGCAGGCACAACAGGGTCAACGCGGCGCCGGTCATGCCGCAGGCGGTGATGATGGTCTCCGACAGCCAGTACTGCTCGACGCTCATCGCCGGCCCCGGGCGCAGCATGGCGACCAGGTCGATGTCCTCGTCGAACAGCGTCGACAGCCAGCCTGACACCATCGGCAGCACCTGGCCGTGGCCGAACAGGAAACTCTGCGGGTAGATCTGGGCCAGCGGCCACATGGCGAGCAGCACCAGGCCCTGGCTGGCGTGCGGAGCGAACCAGCGCCGCCGCAGGCGGTTCAGCCGGCCCTCGGCCAGCAGCAGGCGCACCGCGAGCGGACCGATGCAGGCGCCGATGAAGCAGCCGACGCTGTTGGTCAGCAGGTCGAGGTTCGAGGGCACGCGGCTCGGCAGGTAGTTCTGCACCGTCTCCATCGTGCCCGACACCAGGATGCCGAAGATGGCCGCCAGCAGCACCGCCCAGATCCCGCGCACGAGGGGGTACAAGGCCAGCACCAGCAGCACGCCGAGCGGCACGTAGCCGACGATGTTGACCATGACGTCGAAGCCGGTCCAGTAGCGCTGCTTGACCAGGTTCAGGAAGGAGAACGGCGGCAGGCCGTTGTTGCGCCAGCCGGTGAAGGGATACCAGCTGGCGTAGACGATCAGCAGCAGGTAGGCCAGCAGCGCCGCGCGCGCCACCGGCGAGCCGCGACGCGG
>DNCF01000048.1 GCA_003484545.1 Massilia sp.
CCGCGCCGCCGATCGCCAGCAGCAGCAGGCCGCCGTACAGCGTGTGGCTATGGAAGGGCGTGAAGTTTAACCCTGTGCCCGCGCCATCGCCGCTCACCACGCCGACGAAACCGGCCAGCGCGGTCGTCGCGGAAAAATAAAACACCACGCGGTACTCCGGCTCGCCCATCTGGCCGAGTTTGCGCACCTGCATGTAGGCCATCGCCGAGATCACCGACGAGCACACGCCCGCCAGGCCGCCCAGCCACTGGTTCGATGCGATTGCCGGCTGCAGCACCAGGGTGACGCCGAAGAAGCTCGCGCCGACCGCCAGCACCAGCGGCCACTCGGCGTGTTTCGTTTTCGTCCACCAGCCGAGCAGGAACATCCAGGCGGCGATCCAGATCGGCGCCATGTAGTTCAGGGTCATGGCGGTGGCCAGCGGCAGCTTGGAGATGGCGAAGAACCACAGCCAGAGCGAAGTGACGCCGACCGCGCTGCGCCACAGGTGGGCTTTCGGGAAGGGCGTGCGGAAGGTGCCGCCCTGCTGGCGGACGATGGCCAGCAGGATCACGGAGCCGATGAGGCCGCGGTAGAAGAGGAGTTCGGAGGTGGTGTAGAACTCGGAAGCCAGCTTCACGCCTGCGCCCATGGCGGCAAACGCGAAGCTGGCGAACAGCATCCAGAGTGAAGGCATCAAATTCCTGGTTGGTGACAGCGGATCCTTACAGCTCGATCTTGCTGCGGTACCACTCGTGGAAGTGCTGCATTCCGTCTTCCATCGGCGACTGGTAGGGTCCCACTTCGTTGACGCCGCGATCGAGCAGGATCTTGCGGCCGGCATCCATGCGCTGGGCGATCTCGTCGTCCTCGACGCAGGTTTCCATGTAGGCCGCGCGCTCGGCGTCGACCAGTTCGCGCTCGAACAGGGCGATCTCTTCCGGGTAGTAGAACTCGACCACGTTGCGCGTCTTCTGCGGGCCCAGCGGCCACAGGGTCGACACCACCAGCACGTTCGGGTACCACTCGACCATGATGTTCGGGTAGAGCGTGAGCCAGATCGCGCCGTGCTTCGGTTCCTTGCCGCCGTTGAACTTGAGGACCGCTTCCTGCCACTTCTTGTAAGCGGGCGAGCCGGCCTTCTGCAGGCCGCGGTTCACGCCGACGGTCTGCACGCTGTAGTCGCGGCCGAATTCCCACTTCAGGTCGTCGCAGGTGACGAAGTTGCCCAGGCCCGGGTGGAAGGGCTCGACGTGGTAGTCCTCGAGGTAGACCTCGATGAAGGTCTTCCAGTTGTAGTCGCAGTCGTGGATCTCGACGTGGTCGAACATATAGCCCGAGAAGTCCAGGTCCTTGGTGACCGACAGGCCCTTGAGTTTCTCCATGACGTTGTAGCCGTTCTGCTCGAACAGCAGGCCGTTCCAGCTTTGCAGCGGCGACTTCGACAGGTTCAGGCAGGGCGTCTCGGCGAAATGCGGCGCGCCGATCAGTTCGCCCTTCAGGTCATAGGTCCAGCGGTGCAGCGGGCAGACGATGTTCTTCGCGTTGCCGCGGCCATTGAACATCAGTGCCTGGCGGTGACGGCAGACGTTGGACAGCACCTCGATGCCATTGGCATTGCGCACCAGCATGCGGCCTTCGTTTTCCGATGCCAGCGTGGCAAAGTCGCCCGCCTCCGGCACCATCAACTCATGGCCGACGTAGCGTGGCCCCTTCTGAAACAGTTGCTGGATCTCACGCTGCAGCAGCGCATTGTCAAAGTAAACATTTACCGGAAGCTGAGCGCACGAGCGCGCCAGCTTGGCGTGGGTAGCCAGATCGGACATCCCAACCCCCCTTTTATAAAAGCACCGAGCCAAGGGACCCCGAAAAACCCGCTTTTCGAGGACCCCAAAGAAGAGAAAGAATCCAAAGACCAGTATTTTGGATTTGGAAATACGGTATTTCGGACAGAACCGGAGATTATACCGTGTAACGGGCTCTACAGTCTCGGACCAGCGCGCGGCTGTGGCGCACAGAGGCAAAGAAATTGCCGGAATGGCATGGTTTTCATGGCGTTGAAGGTGCTTGCGCTAAAATATGAGCTTCCTGTCAAGATACTCAGCATCTGCGCGACCACCCCAAGGGTAAGGATTGTTCTAAAATACGCGATTAGACTCCCCCATGGCGCACAGGTTGCGTCATTCTGTGGGGTCGCTGCCCCAACACAACAAGTAACTATGGCAAACAATTCAAACGCGCAAGCGACTGCGCCGGCGTCCTTCGAGGCGGCCATGGCCGAACTGGCCCAGCTCGTCTCCCAGATGGAGGCGGGCCAACTGCCGCTGGAAGCCTCGGTCGCCGCCTATGCGCGCGGTTCCGAGCTGGTGAAGTATTGCGCTGCCCAGCTCGACAAGGTCGAATCCCAAGTGAAAGTACTCGAAGGCGACATGCTCAAGCCCTTCAGCGCCGACGGCGCGGGCGAGGGCGGCCAATGAGCGCCCCGTTCGCAGACTGGATGGTGGGCGTCCAGGCCGACGTCGAAACCGCGCTGTCGAACTTCCTGCCGGCCGCCGGCACGGAACCCGCCAAGCTGCACGACGCCATGCGCTACACGACGCTGGGCGGCGGCAAGCGCGTGCGTCCGCTGCTGGTGTACGCCAGCGGCGCGCTGTTCGGCGCCGACCCGGGGGCGCTGGCGCGCGCCGCCTGCGCGCTCGAGATGATCCACGTGTATTCGCTGGTCCATGACGACATGCCCTGCATGGACGACGACGCCCTGCGCCGCGGCAAGCCGACCGTGCACGTGGCGTATGACGAAGCGACCGCGCTGCTGGTCGGCGACACGCTGCAGGCGCGCGCCTTCGAAACCCTGGCCGGCGCCGACACGCTGCCGCCTGGCCGGCTGGTCGGCATGCTGCGCCTGCTGGCCGAAGCGGCCGGATCAAGCGGCATGTGCGGCGGCCAGGCCATCGATCTCGACAGCGTGGGCCTGGCGCTCACGCTGGAGCAGCTCGAGCGCATGCACCAGCTCAAGACCGGCGCGCTGCTGCGCGCCTCGGTCCTGCTGGGCGCGCTGTGCGGCAAGGACCTCGATGGCAAGGAACGCGAAGCCCTCGACGCCTACTCGAAGGCCGTGGGGCTGGCATTCCAGGTCGTCGACGACATCCTGGACGCCACCGCGGATTCGGCCACGCTCGGCAAGACGGCCGGCAAGGATGCCGCCGACAACAAGCCGACCTATGTGTCGATCCTCGGCCTGGCGCCCTCGCAGGCGCTGGCCGAACAATTGCGGCGCGAGGCGCACGATGCGCTGGCGCCATTTGGAGAACAAGCACTGCGGCTGCGCGAACTCGCGGACCTGATCGTGCAGCGGAAGGCCTAAATGAACCTGTTAGATAACATCAACGACCCGTCCGACCTGCGCAAGCTGCCGCGCACCCAGCTCACGCCGCTCGCGCACGAACTGCGCCAGTTCCTGCTCGAGTCGGTCGCCAAGACGGGCGGACACCTGTCCTCGAACCTCGGCACCGTCGAGCTGACCATCGCGCTGCACTACGTGTTCGAAACCCCGCACGACCGCATCGTGTGGGACGTCGGCCACCAGACCTATTCGCACAAGATCCTGACCGGCCGCCGCGAGCGCATGCCTACCTTGCGCCAGCTGAACGGCCTGTCGGGCTTCCCGAAGCGCGACGAAAGCATCTACGACACCTTCGGCACCGCCCACTCGTCGACCTCGATCTCGGCGGCGCTGGGCATGGCTGCGGCCGCCAAGCTGAAGGGCGAGAACCGCCACGCGATCGCCGTCATCGGCGACGGCTCGATGACCGCGGGCATGGCCTTCGAGGCCCTGAACAATGCCGGCGTCGAGGAAGACTGCAACCTGCTGGTGATCCTGAACGACAACGACATGTCGATCTCGCCGCCGGTGGGCGCCCTGAACCGCTACCTGGCGCGCCTGATGTCCGGCCAGTTCTACGCCGCCGCGAAAAACGTCGGCAAGACCGTGCTGCCGGCGCCCCTGCGCGAGCTGGCCAGCCGCCTGGAAGAACACGCGAAGGGCATGGTGGTCCCGGCCACGATGTTCGAGGAATTCGGCTTCAACTACATCGGCCCGATCGACGGCCACGACCTCGATTCTCTGATCCCGACGCTGGAAAACATCAAGAAGCTCAAGGGCCCGCAATTCCTGCACGTGGTGACCAAGAAGGGCCAGGGCTATAAGCTGGCCGAGGCCGAGCCCATCCTGTACCACGGCACCGGCAAGTTCAATCCGGCCGAGGGCATCAAGCCGGCGACCGCGCCGGCCAAGATCACCTACACCGAGGTGTTCGGCAACTGGCTGTGCGACATGGCGGCCATCGACAGCCGCCTGGTCGGCATCACGCCGGCGATGCGCGAGGGCTCGGGCATGGTGCGCTTCCACGCCCAGTACCCAGAGCGCTATTTCGACGTCGGCATCGCCGAGCAGCACTCGGTGACCTTCGGCGCGGGCCTCGCGACCGAGGGCATGAAGCCGGTGGTGGCGATTTATTCGACCTTCCTGCAGCGCGCCTACGACCAGCTGATCCACGACGTGGCCCTGCAGAACCTGGACGTGACCTTCGCGCTCGACCGCGCCGGCCTGGTCGGCGCCGACGGCGCCACCCATGCCGGTAACTACGACCTGGCCTACCTGCGCTGCATCCCGAACATGGTCGTCATGGCGCCGTCCGATGAAAACGAGTGCCGGCAGATGCTGACGACTGCTTACCACTACCCCGGCCCGGCCGCGGTGCGCTATCCGCGCGGCGCCGGCGTCGGCGCGGCGATCCAGGAGGAGCTGACCTCGATCGAGATCGGCAAGGGCGAGATCAAGCGCCAGGGCGAGAAGATCGCGATCCTGGCCTTCGGCTCGATGGTCAACCCGAGCCTGGGCGCGGCGGCCGACCTGAACGCCACGGTCGCCAACATGCGCTTCGTGAAGCCGCTCGACGTCGAGCTGGTCAAGCAGCTGGCCGCCGAGCACGACTACCTGGTGACGGTGGAAGAGGGCGCCGTGATGGGCGGCGCCGGCGCGGCCGTGGCCGAAGCGATGGCGGCAGCCGGCATCGTCAAGCCGCTCCTGATCCTGGGCCTGCCGGATAAATTCATCGACCAGGGCGACCCGGCGGCGCTGCTGGCGTCGGTCGGCCTGGATGCGAAAGGCATCGCGGCCTCGATCCGCGCGCGCTTCGGCGTGGCGGACGAACCGCGGCTGGCGGTGGTCAAGAACTGAGCTGACCAAGCTCTCCAGAAAAGCGGCGCCTCGTGCGCCGTTTTTTTTTCGCCCGTGGTGCGGTGCGCAGCGGTACGACAGCGTGGACACAGGTGTCCACCCTACGAAAGACGAATCACGGACTTTGGGTTGGTAGGGTGGACACCTGTGTCCACGCGGTATGGGACCTGTGCGTGCCGGAAGCGTTTCTGGTCCCTCTCAATCCTGCCAGCTTTGCGCCAAACGGCTTTACAGGTAACGTTGCCCGATACGCAACAAGCAGCCCGCCCGCTTTCCGCCGCCAGGGGAAATGCCGGCGGCCGCACGAGACGACGGCCGCCGCGTATCGCACATCGTCTTTGACTATAAAGGGAGATGGAATTGAAAAGAAGGATCGGCCTGTTCCTGTTCGCGCTCGGCCTGAGTGCGTCCTATGCCTACGCGGGTGACGACTATATCGCCTGCTTCGAAACCTGCTTCGTCCGGTACGACGCCTGCATGGCGGGCGGCTACGGCGAGAACTTCTGCGGCTATCACCAGAGCCGCTGCCTGGCGATGTGCGACGGCTGGGACGGCAACGGCGACATTCCTTGATCGGTTTGTTCGCAGGTTGATCGCAGCGTCGTCGGGATGATCGAAGCAGTGGGCTTCGATCATCCCGCCTACTTGAACAACGCCTCGGCCCGCTGGAACAGGATCCACGAAGTCGCGATGAGCTTGTCCCCGCTGACCGGCACATGCCCCTTGTGCGTGTGCGTGAACCCGGCCGGCGCGACGATCAGGCGGCCCTTGCGTGCTTCCACTTTGCGCCCCTGGTAGAGGAATTCGGTCTCGCCGCCTTCGTCCACGTCGTTGAGATAAAACTGGAACAGCAGCACCCGGTGCAGCGACTCGCAGCTGGCGTTCTGCGGATAGATCTCGGAATGCCAGTGGTGGTAGCCGCCGCTGCCGCGCACATACTTTTGCAGGTTGATGGGGCCGCAGCGGTACAGCGCCTGCAGCAGGGGCTCGATGCGCGCCGCGGCGAGCTCGTCGAAATTCTCCAGCGTCAGCGGCGTCGGCGCACCGGTCGCGGGGTGGGCCAGGGTCGGCGCCAGCGAACCGGTGACCAGCGCGCGGTAGCGATCGATATACTCGCACAGGTGGCGCGCGACGGTGCGCGTCAGGAGCGCGTTGACGTCGTCCCACTCGCGGTGCTGGGCAATGGTCAGGTCGTAGCTGTCCTTCTTCGTCACGTCCACGCCCTGGCCGGTGCGCCCGCGCACCACCTTGTCGCTGGCGTCGAAGCGCGCGGCGATGGCGTCGCATTGTTGCGGCGTCAGCGCGCCGTCGTAGATGCCGATGAAGTCGTCCAAGCCAGTTCCTTTGCGTCGAGTCGATCATGCCTGTTCAAGTGTAACCCGGCGCATCACTGGTGACTATCGCGAACGGGTGCACAGCCAGACCGCGCCCGCCGTCACCAGGAAGCCCGCCAGCGCCAGCGGGTCCAGGGTCTCGCCCAGCACCGCGAAGGCCATCAGCGCGGTCGCGCCGGGGATCAGGTAGAACAGGCTGGCCACCTTGCTCGCTTCGCCCTTGCGCATCAGGACGAACAGCAGGCTGGTTGCGCCGATCGAATTGACCACCGCCAGCCAGCCCGTGGCGAACAGCATGGTCGGCGTCCACTGCACCGCGAAACCCTCGAGGCCGAGCGACAGCGGCAGCGCCACCAGCGTGGCCACCGCCAGCTGGATGAAGCCGCCGGTGCGCAGGTCCATCCCGGCGCAGTATTTCTTCTGGTAGAGCGTGCCGAGCGTGATGCCAACCAGCGCCACCACGGCGGCGCCATAGGCGCCCGGTCCGGCGCCACCGGCCGCCTCCAGCTTGTGCCAGACCACCAGCAGCACGCCGAACAGGCCGCCCGCCATCCCCAGCCACTGGCGCGCACCCGGCCGTTCGCCCAGCAGCAGCGCGGCCCCCAGCGCCGTACAAATCGGCATGGTGCCGACGATCAGCGCCGATTCGCCGGCCGACACGCCCAGCTTCAGCGCCGTGTACAGGCCGGCGAACTGCAGCGCCTGGATCAGCAGGCCGACCATGACCAGGTGCCCGAACTGGCGGCGATTCGCCGGCCAGGGCGCGCGCGCCACCAGCGCCACCAGCAGCAGTACCAGCGCGCCCAGCCCGAAGCGCAGGCTCAGGAGCGTGAACGGCGCGGCATAGGGCACGGCCAGCTTGCCGACCACATAGCCCGAACTCCACATCGCAATGAACAGCAGGGGCAGGGCGAGGCCGGCCAGGCCGGCAGCCGCGGGGATCGAGAGCCTCATCGTTGTCATCGTTTTCTCCGGTAGGGTGAGGCATCGAGCTTAAGCTGGATACTATTACGATACAATCCTGTCAACACAAAACACATTGTTTCCAAAGACGATACGATGGCCACGATGGAACCGCGCGACTTTTCCGATATCTGGGCCTTTGTCCGGGTCGTCGAGACCGGCTCGTTTTCCGAGGCGGCGCGCCGCATGGGCACCACCAAGGCCAACATCAGCAAGCAGGTGGCGCGTTTGGAAAAAAACCTGCACGCCAAGCTCCTGAACCGCTCCACCCGCAAGCTCGGCCTGACCGAGGCCGGCAACGCGATCTTCCAGCACGGGCTGCGCATGATCGAGGAAGCAAAGGCGCTCGAAGCGGCCGCCGCCGGCCTGCAGGCGGGACCGGCCGGCACGCTGCGGGTGAGCGCCTCGGTGGCCTTCGGAACGAGCTGCCTGGCGGGCCTGCTGCCGGCCTTCATGGAGCGCTATCCGGACATCCGCGTCGTCCTGAACCTGGCCGACCGCTACGTCGACCTGGTCGAGGAAGGCATCGACGTCGCGCTGCGCCTGGCGCCGCGCATCGATACGCCGAGCCTGGTCGCGCGGCCGATCGCACCGATCCGCTACGTGCTGGCCGCCGCGCCCGGCTACCTCGACAAGCACGGCACGCCAACGCGGGTCGAGGACCTGCGGGCGCACCGCTGCCTCGGCTTCGGCACCGGCGGCGCGCCGCTCACCTGGGAGTTCGACGGCGCCGAGGGCAAGACGAGCATCAGGCTCGACACGGCGCTGGCGGCCAACAGCAGCCTGGCCCTGCACGCCGCCATGCTGCGCGGCGCCGGCATCGCGCTGCTGCCGGCCTATGTGGCGGACGAGGACCTGCGCCGCGGCGCGGCCGTGCGGGTGTTGCCGGAACTGGCGCCGACTGGCTTTTCGGGAGACCGGGTGTATGCGGTCTACCTCGAGAACCGCTTCCTGCCGCCGAAGGTGAGGGTGTTCATCGATTACCTGCTCGAGACGCTGGCGCCTGATGGCGGCACGCGCACGCCTGAGCAGGAAGGCAATACGCGAAATTCGATATAATTTTAATAATTTTTAAAATCATATCAGCGAGGAAGCACCATGAAGAATGTAGACGTGAAAGTAAGCGTCGACGTGCGCGTCGACCCGGCCGGCGTCGCCCTGTTCCTGACCTCGGTCGCCGCGGCCTGGTTCTTCCTGAAGCGGAACGTCAAGCGCCTGCCGTAGGCAGGCGTCCGGTCTTCAGGCCTGCTGTTCGGGTACGTGGATCGAGCGCGCCAGCAGGTGCCCCGCCAGCCAGCCGCCGACCAGGCCGCCGATGTGGGCCGCGTTGTCGGTGTGCGGATAGATGAAGCCCATCCATAGGCTGAACAGCAGGAAGGGCAGCAGCGAGGCGCGCAGTTCCTTGACCACGGTGGGCGGTACGCCGCTGTTCTCGCGGCCGAGGAAGGCCAGCAGGCCGCCGATGATGCCGAAGATCGCGCCCGAGGCGCCGACGCTGTTCACCTGCGGGTTCCACAGCACGCTGGCGAGGCTGCCGGCCAAGCCCGACAGCAGGTACAGGCCGGCGAAGCGCACGCTGCCGAAGATGCGCTCGGTCAGGCGCCCGACCTGCCACAGCGCCAGCATGTTGAAGCCCAGGTGCAGGATACCGCCGTGCAGGAACATCGCGGTGAACAGGCGCCACCATTCGCCGCGCAGGGTGCGCCGGCCGAAGTTCGAACCCCATTCCACCAGCTGCTGCGCCTCCATGATCGAGGCCACGTTCGGCCGGATCTCGAACAGCTGGCGCAAAGGCCCTTCCAGCGCGGCCTGGTAGCGCTGGCGCGCCAGCCACATCAGGAAGAAGATGCCGATGTTCGCGACCAGCAGTCCCCAGATCACCGGCGTCGACGGCGTCCAGTAGTCGATCCGGTCGTGGAACACCTCGTTCTCGGCATGGGCCTCGGCGAAGGAGGCGGTCTGGCGCTTCGGCAGCAGGGCGACGATGCGGTCGGCGGTGGTGGCGTCAGGCGCGCTGAAGCCGACCGTCAGGTCTTCCTTCACGCCGAGCACGTCGAACCAGACGTCGCTGCCGCTGGCATAGGCGTTGACGATGTCGACCATGCGCAGGCGCTGTTCCTGGCGCTGCGGCAGCCGGAACGAGCGGTGGCGGCTGCCGCGCACGGTCACGAAGTCGGCGCCGACCTCGATCGTGCCTTTGCCGCGGAACTGGAAGGGATTGCTCGGCCAGTTGGACCCGGCCATGTAGAAACGCACCTCGAAAACGTGGGCACCCGCCATGCAAGCGTCCTTAGCCGCGCTTGCGTTCGTGGTTCCACAGCACGTCGCTGCCGCCGGCGAAGCGGTTCAGCACGCGCGCCAGCACGAACATCAGGTCCGACAGGCGGTTCACGTACTGGCGCGGCTGCGGGTTGATCGTGTCTTCCTTGGAGAGCGCGACGATGGCGCGTTCGGCGCGCCGGCACACGGTGCGGCAGACGTGGGCGGTGGAGGCCGCGCGCGAACCGGCCGGCAGGATGAACTCCTTCAGGATCGGCAGGTCGGCGTTGTACTTCTCGAGCAGGCCGTCCAGGCGCGCCACGTGCTCGTCCTTGATCATCTGGTAGCCGGGGATGCACAGCTCGCCGCCCAGGTCGAACAGGTCGTGCTGGATCGAGACCAGTTCCTCGCGCATTTCAAGCGGCATGTCTTCGCATAGCAGCAGGCCGACGAAGGAGTTGAGCTCGTCGACTTCGCCCAGCGCGTGGATGCGCGCGCTGTCCTTGCCGGTGCGGCTGCCGTCGCCGAGGCCGGTGCTGCCGTCGTCGCCGGTGCGTGTGGCGATTTTTGAAAGTCGATTGCCCATGATTATGTCCAGCCTATAAAAAAAGATAGCCCGAGGATACGACAAAACGATGTAATTGTGCTTACAATCGAAGGATGAGCGCCTCCCTCCAAGTTCCTGTCGAGCGCCGGCAGCAGGTCGCCGCCGCACTGCGCGCGAAACTGCCGGACCGCGTTGTCCTGCACGACCCCGAAGACACCCGCCCCTACGAATGCGACGGCCTGGCCGCCTACCGCCAGTTGCCGATGATCGTCACGCTGCCCTCGAACGAAGCCGAGGTGCTCGCCATCCTGGACGTGTGCCGCGAACTGAACGTGCCGATCGTGCCGCGCGGCGCCGGCACCGGCCTGTCCGGCGGCGCGCTGCCGATTCACGACGGCGTGGTGATCTCGACCGCGCGCCTGAACCGCATCGTCAAGGTGGACGCCTATTCGCGCACGGCGGTCGTGCAGCCGGGCGTGCGCAATCTCGCGATCTCCGAAGCGGCGGCGCAGTACGGCCTGTACTATGCGCCCGATCCGTCCTCGCAGATCGCCTGCACCATCGGCGGCAACGTGGCCGAGAATTCCGGCGGCGTGCACTGCCTCAAATACGGCCTGACCGTGCACAACGTGCTGCGCGTGCGCGTGGCCACCATCGACGGCGAGATCGTCGAACTCGGCGGCGAGGCGCTGGATGCGCCGGGGCTGGACCTGCTGGCCGTCTTCATCGGCTCCGAAGGCATGCTCGGGATCGTCCTCGAAGTCACGGTGAAGCTGGTGCCGAAGCCGGCCGTGGCCCAGGTGATCATGGCCAGTTTCGGCGACGTCGTCACCGGCGGCAACGCGGTGGCGAGCGTGATCGCGGCCGGCATCATCCCGGCCGGCCTGGAGATGATGGACCGCACCTCCTCGCGCATGGTCGAGCCGTTCGTGCGCGCCGGCTACGATACCGACGCCGCCGCCATTCTCCTGTGCGAGGCCGACGGCACCGCGCTCGAGGTGGCCGAGGAGATCGGGCGCATGTCCGAGGTGCTGCAGGCCGCCGGCGCCAGCGCCATCGCGGTGTCGCAGGACGAGGCCGAGCGCCTGCGCTTCTGGTCCGGGCGCAAGAACGCCTTCCCGGCCGCCGGCCGCATCTCGCCCGACTACTACTGCATGGACGGCACCATCCCGCGCAAGCACCTGGCCCACGTGCTGACCAGCATCGAGCAGATGGAGAGCACCTTCGGCCTGCGCTGCGCCAACGTGTTCCACGCGGGCGACGGCAACATGCACCCGCTGATCCTGTTCGACGCCAACAAGCCGGGCGAATTCGAGCGCGCCGAGGCCTTCGGCGCCGCGATCCTGGCGCTGTGCGTGGAAGTGGGCGGCACCATCACCGGCGAGCACGGCGTCGGCATGGAGAAGATCAACTCGATGTGCGTGCAGTTCGGGCGCGCCGAGCTGGACGCCTTCTTCGCCGTCAAGCGCGCCTTCGACCCGCACATGCTGCTCAATCCGGACAAGGCGATCCCGACGCCGCACCGCTGCGCCGAATTCGGC
>DNCF01000227.1 GCA_003484545.1 Massilia sp.
GATGTCCCTGTGCTGAACACGCCCCGTGCCCACGCGTAAACGATGAGCAGACGCAGCGCTTTATAAACGCCAACGCAACGCAGACTTCACGCGTGGGCACGGAGTGCCCACCCTACGTCCTCCGGCATTTTCCCGGTCATGCCGGCGATGTTGGTATCATCCCGTCATGAACACCTTCGACTTCACCGCCGCGTCCATCGACGGCACGCTAGTAGACCTGTCGCGCTACCGCGGCAAGGTGCTTCTCATCGTCAACACCGCGAGCCAGTGCGGCTTCACGCCGCAATACAAGGGCCTGGAGCAGCTCTACCGCGACTACCACGAGCGCGGCCTGGAAGTGCTGGGCTTTCCCTGCAATCAGTTCCGCCAGCAGGAGCCGGGCAGCGAGGCCGAGATCGGCGCCTTCTGCGAGAAGAACTTCGGCGTCAGCTTCCCGCTGTTCGCCAAGATCGACGTCAACGGCGACCACGCCCATCCCCTGTTCCGCCACCTGAAGCGCGAGGCGCCGGGCGTGCTCGGCACGCAGTCGGTCAAGTGGAACTTCACCAAGTTCCTGGTCGGCCGCGACGGCCGCGTGCTGAAGCGCTACGCGCCGACGACCAAGCCGGCGGACATCGCCAGGGACATCGACGCGCTGCTGGGCGCCTAAGCGGGCCGCGGCAGCCCCGCCCGCCCAGGAAGCGGACGCAAAAAAGCCCGCGGCGCGCGCGGGCTGCTTGTCCTGCGGGGCAGGTCTTACTTGGTCTTGGCGGTTGCCGACACGTCGGCGCCGTGGTTGTCGGCCTTGACGCCTGCTTGCGCCTTGGCATCCTTGGTCTCGGCCTTGGCTGCATCCTTGGCTTCCTTGGCGTCGGCCTTCACTTCCTTGTTCTCGACCAGGACGGCGGTCTTCGCGTCCTTGGTGTCGGCCTGGGCGACAGGCGAGGCCGGCGTGGCCGGGGTCTGGGCAAAGGCAGCGGTGGCGAACAGGCCGGCGATCAGGGTAGCGATAGTCTTCTTCATCATGCGGCTCCTATGTGGTTGTCATGTCAGCACAATTACGATGCACTCCACCTACAACGGGGCCACGCACCAGCCTGTTGACCGATTTAACATTCGCTTACAAGCTTGGCATTTGCTTACAGACATGGCAACAACGGTTGCCGCACGGCTTGTAGCGCGCGCTTAGCCGACGTTCAGGCCCATCGCGCGCACCAGCTCGGCCGCCTGGCGGGGCGAAATGGTCGCACCGGCGAACAGTTTGGCGTTGACCAGCTTCAGGCCGCCCAGGTCGGCCTCGCGCAGGTCGGCGCCGTCGAAGCGGGTGTCCTTGATGTGGGCGTCGCGCAGGCTGCCGCCCACGAACACGGCGTCGCGGAAGTCGCAACCGGCCAGGTCGGCATCGGCGAAGTCGAGTCCCGTAAGGGTCATCTTGCGGAAGGACATGCGGCGCAGGTCGGCGCCGACGAGCAGGCTGTCCTCGAAGGACAGGCCGAGATAGCTCACCTCTTCGAAGTTCGCGCCGGTCAGCTTGCAGCTTTGGTAGGCGCACGCGGCCAGCTTGGCGCGGCGCCAGGACGTGTTGTTCAGGTCCGAGGAGGCGAAGCGCGCGTCGACCAGGTCGCACGATTCGAAATCGGCGTGGCCGGCGCGGCAGCGCTGCCAGCGGGTGCGCGCCAGGTTGGCGGCGTAGAACGAGGTCTCGGCCAGCGCGCAGTGAAGAAACTGCGCTTCCTGCAGGTTCAGGCGCGACAGGTCGGCGCCGGAAAAATCGCAGTCGTCGAAGACGAGGCTGGCGTCTTCCAGCAGGAGGCGTTCGAGGCGGTCGCGGGCGAGCGTTTCGCCAGTGATGGTGATGGTTGGTCGCGGCATGGGCATCGTCCAGGTTGGGGCGGGCAACAGCATACACGCCGGCGCCGGCCCGCGCTACGGCGCTTGAAGCGATGCTCTAAAGAATGGCTCAGCGCGTCTCGATCCGCGCGCTGCCGTGGATGACGCAGGCGCGGTTCACGTCCTCGAGGAAGCGGATCGCCTCCCCCATCGACAGGCTGGGCGGCAGCAGGCGGCCCAGCGCCGCTTCTTCGCTGACGCGGTCGAGGCCATAAGCGATGCTGCGCGAAACCTCGCGCGCCGGCTTGCCGTCGCTGTTGTAGAGCGCGTCGTAGACGCCGACTTCTTCCCACAGCGGCACGTAGCCCGGGCTGGTCGAATCCTCGAACACGACGACGGGCGCGGGACCGCCCTCTTCGCGCACGAGGCGGAATACGAAACTCATGACTGACTCTTGCTGAATACGGATGGGACGGATGCTATCACGGCCGCGCCCGCGGCGTGGCGCGCATGCCGTGGCGCCGCCGCGGGCGCCGCACAAAAAAAAGACCAGGCCGAAGCCTGGTCTCTTGCGCTTCATCGCGAGCCGGTCACCCGGCTCATGCGTTCAAGCGATCAGAACGTGTAGCTTGCCGCCACGGCGAGGGTACGGAACTGCGGCGAGGTGGTGTTCCAGCCATCGCGCCATGCGATCGGACGGGCTTCGTTGAACACGTTGTAGACGTACAGGTTCAGCTTCACGTTCGGGATGCCCGAGTAAGCCAGCGAGTAGTCGACGGTGGTGTTGTGGTCGACGCGTTCGCAGTCAGCCATGTACTTGGCAGCGACGTTCTGGGTAACGCAGTAGGTCGGCGACGAGATGCTGTTGTTGCTGTAGCCGCTGGCGTAGTTCCAGGTGATGCCGTGGTCGAAATCGCCCTTCTTCACGTAGGCGCGGGCCTTGACCGACATGCGCGAACCGAAGTCCCAGGTGCCGACGATGTTGCGGTCGTAGGCGTTGTCAGCCACGCTGAAGTCCTGGTATTTCAGGACATAGGTACCGTCCAGCTTCAGGCGGATGTCCATGCCCGAGTACTTGAAGCGGCCCGATGCGTCGAAGTCCAGGCCCGACACGCGGGTGCGGCCGCTGTTGACGTACGGGTTGTACACCATGCCCAGCTGGCCGACGCCGCCGTAGTTGATGGTGTTGCCCGGCGCGTACTTCTTGACCAGCGCCAGGAACTCGTTGTCGGCGACGCTGTTGTCGATACGGATCAGCTGGCCAGCCGGCAGGTCGGCTTCGCCCTTCAGGATGTCGACGGTCGAACGGGTACCGATCTCGTTACGGCGCTCGATGAAGTAGTAGTCGATCGCGGTGGTCCAGTTCTTGATCGGCTCCCAAACGAAGCCGCCGGTGAACGAACGCGAGGTTTCCGGCTTCAGGTCCGGGTTCGAGGACACGAAGCTTGGCAGGTTGGCCGAGCACTCCTGGTTGCGGAAGCTGTTCGCCTGGCTCTTGTCGGAGGTGGTGGCACCGGCCGCCTCTTGCACCAGCTTGTTCAGCTGGGTCGCAATCGGGCAACGACGCGGGTCGTTCACCTGGGTAGCGACCGAGCTGCGGCCCAGGCCGTTGCCCGATTCGACGATGTTCGGCGCACGGAAGCCGCCCGATGCGGTGGCGCGCAGCAGCAGGCTGTCGGTGGCGGTGTAGCGCAGGCCCAGCTTCGGCGACAGGTGGGCGTCGGCGTTGTCGCTCTTGTCGGCGCGGACGGCGGCCGACATTTCCAGGCGCTTGGTCAGCGGTACGTTGGCTTCGGTGAACAGCGCGTACTGGTTGACGCGGTCGTCGACCTGCAGGCCGAACACGCCGACCAGTTCGCCGCGCAGGACGTTTTCCGAGCTCTTCATCCAGTAGCCGTTGCTGCGGATGTCGGTGCCGAATGCGACGTTCAGCGGACCGGCCGGCAGTTGCATCACGGTGCCCGAGACGGTGGCGTCGAAGAACTTGATGTCGGCTGCGCCTTCGGTGGTACGCACCGGGAACATCGAGTCCAGCAAGGCGTAGTCGTTCTGCTGGCCGAACTTGTAGGTGCCGTTCACGATGGCGTCGGTATAGCCCTTGGCGCTGGCGTTACGGGTGCCCTTGACTGCCGAGGACTTCATCCAGCCGCCGGCGGCTTTCCAGTCCCAGTCGCCGATGGTGCCGTCCAGGGCCAGCATCACGCGCCACTGGTCCGACTCGGTACGGTTGAAGTTGAAGCCGTTGCCGGTGTCCATCAGGCGGGCGCGGAACTCGACCGGGGCCGCGTCAGGATTGTTCGGGTGACCGACCGGCAGTTTCGGATAGTTGAACGGGCCCACCATCTTGCCGCCACGAACGTCATACCAGATGCTCGAGCTCGAGGTCGGCTGCAGGGCGAACGGCGCCACGATGTATTCGTTGGTCGCGTCGGCGTAGGTGACTTCGAAGTTGGCGTTGATGTCCTTGCCGATGCGGAAGCTGGTGTTGCTGGCGATCGCCTTGCGCTTGCTGTCGGTGGTCAGGCCGGTGTACGGCAGGGTGTCGAACTTGCACAGGCTCTTGTCGGCGCGGTCGATGTCGCCTTCAGGGCAACCCTTCGCGGCCTCGCTGACGCCGTTGCGGTAGTAGTTACCGGTTGGCGAGTAGACGCTCTTTGCGTCCCAGGTCGAACGGCCTGGGGTCTCGCGGTGCCAGTCTGGATAGTGTTCGCGCAGGTCGCCAACGCTGTAGCCGTCGCGCTTGTAGGCTTCGGCGGTGATGTAGGTGTTGTAGCCGTCTTCGTCGATGTCGCCGAAGCCGAAGATCGCCGACACGTTGCGGCTGCGGTCCTGCTGGAAGTGCTGAGGTTCCTTGTATTGGCCGCGGATCTTGGCGCCCTGGAAGTCCTTGCGCAGGATGATGTTGATCACGCCGGCCACGGCGTCCGAGCCGTAGATTGCCGATGCGCCGTCCTTCAGGACCTCGATGCGCTCGATCGCGTCGCTGGCGATGGCGTCGAGGTTGGTGAAGTTCTGCTGGGCGCCGTCGGACAGGCCGTATTGCGCGATGCGGCGGCCGTTGACCAGGACCAGGGTCGAGACCTTGCCCAGGCCGCGCATGCTCACGCCCGAGGAACCGGTCGCGAAGCTGCCCGAGGAGCTGTTGGACGAGTTGATGCTGGTGTCGATCGAAGCCGTCGAGGTCAGGATGCCCAGGGCGGTTGCCTCACCGGTCTTTTCGATATCGTCGCGGTTCAGGATCTGGACCGAACCGGCAGCTTCCGCTTCGGTACGCTTGATGCTACTACCGGTGACTTCCACGCGCTGCATCTTGACTTCAGGCGTGCTCGTTTGCTGCGCAATGGCGAAGGCGGGGAATGCCATCGTCAGGGCCATCGCGATGGTGCTCTTACTCAAAGTACTCTTGTGCTTCAAAACGACTCCAGTTTGTTAAACTTATTTTAATAAACCGTACACTAGCGCAGCCTTATGCTACCGATTGCGCCAGGACAGTTAAATACTGTTGCACAACATTACTCTCTTGCAAAGGTAAAACAGAAACTTTTGGCATTTTCTGCCCATCTTTGTGGTTTTTGTAGTGTATTTGCCACAATGAAATTACGCGAAGTGTCACGACCCGAATTAAATTCGGCGTCACGTTGTTTACAAAGAGGAAATTTGGCTTTCTTGACAGGCCCATGGACAATGCATGGCGCCGGCCCAGGCGCGACACGGAGGCGTCAAAGGGTGTCGCAGGCGGGAGCGCGCACGCCGTCCGGCCGGGCTGCGCAAGGCCCGGCCATGGGAAACAAGACGCAGGGTGGAATGCTCAGTCCGGCGCGATGGGCGCCAGCATCCTGTCGACCAGCTCGATCCAGTGCGTCACCGGGGTAGCGGTGCCCGACTGCAGGTGCGTCACGCAGCCGATGTTCGCCGAGACGATCTCGCCGGCGCCGGTCGCCGCCAGGTTCGCCAGCTTGCGGTCCCTCAGTTCGTGCGCGATCTCCGGGTGCAGCACCGAATAGGTGCCGGCCGAGCCGCAGCACAGGTGACTGTCGGCACACAGCACCACGTCCACGCCGACCGCGCGCAGCACGCCTTCGACCTTGCCGCGGATCTGCTGGCCATGCTGCAGCGTGCAGGGCGGGTGGAAGGCCACGCGCTGCACGCCCCTTCCTTCCATCCGCAGCGCCAGCTGGGCCTCGAACTGGGGCAGGATCTCGGACAGGTCGCGCGTCAGCAGCGAGATGCGCGCCGCCTTGGCGGCGTACTCGGGGTCGTGGGCCAGCAGGTGGCCGTACTCCTTGACCGTGACGCCGCAGCCGGAGGCCGTCATCACGATCGCCTCCACCTGCTCCACATAGGGCCACCAGGCGTCGATATTGCGCCGCATGTCGTCCAGGCCGCCGGCCTGGTCGTTCATGTGGTAGCGCACCGCGCCGCAGCAGCCGGCCTGCGGCGCCACCAGCAGTTGCACGCCGACGGCGTCCAGCACGCGCGCGAGATCGGAAGAGCGT
>DNCF01000216.1 GCA_003484545.1 Massilia sp.
CCTGACCGGCGGCGCCGAACTGTCCGCCGCCTGCCGCGAGCTGCAGGCGCAAGGCGCCGAGGACGTGGTCGTCACGCGGGGCGCGCGCGGCGTGCTGTTCACCGTACCGGGCGGCGGCGCCGAACGCCTCGACGCGCCGCCGGCCGAGGTGGTCGACGTCACCGGCGCCGGCGACGCCTTCGCCGCCGCGGTCGTGCTGTCGCTGCACAGCGGCGGCAGCGACCTGGCCCTGGCCTGCCGCCGCGGCCTGCAGCTGTCGGCCATGACGATCGCGTGCCGCCAGACCGTCTGCCCGCAACTGGCGCCGGACACCTTCGGCGCCCTGACCCACGTATAAGGTAATACTCATGCAATCCTTCCTGCTGTTCTCCCCCGAAGTCACCGCCGCGCGCAATGCCGGCCTGCCCGTCGTCGCCCTCGAGTCGACCATCATCTCGCACGGCATGCCTTACCCGCAGAACGTGCAGACCGCGCGCGAGGTGGAGAGAATCATCCGCGACGCCGGCGCCGTGCCGGCCACCATCGCCATCATCGACGGCAAGATCTGCGTCGGCCTGAACGACGAACAGCTCGAGCGCCTCGGCACCGCCCAGGACGCGATCAAGGTCAGCCGCCGCGACCTGGCCTACGTGCTGTCGCAGAAGCTGCTGGGCGCGACCACCGTCGCCGCCACCATGATCTGCGCCGAACTGGCCGGCATCGAGGTCTTCGTCACCGGCGGCATCGGCGGCGTGCACCGCGGCGCCGAGACCAGCTTCGACATCTCGGCCGACCTGCAGGAGCTGGCCGGCACCAACGTCGCCGTGGTCTGCGCCGGCGTGAAATCCATCCTCGACATCGGCCTGACCCTGGAATACCTGGAAACCCACGGCGTGCCGGTGGTGAGCGTCGGCCAGCCCGGCTTCCCGGCCTTCTTCACGCGCGAATCCGGCTTCAAGGCCGATTTCCAGCTCGACGCGCCGGAAGAGCAGGCGGCCTTCATCCGCACCAAGTGGCAGCTCGGCCTGGATGGCGGCGTGGTGGTCAGCAATCCGGTCCCGGGCGAATCGGCGATGCCGAAGGAAGAGATCGACCGCATCACCGAACAGGCGCTCGGCGAAGCCGCTGCCCAGGGAGTCACGGGCAAGGCTGTCACGCCTTTCCTGCTGGCGCGCATCAAGGAGCTGACCGAAGGACGCAGCCTTGTCACCAATATCGCGCTGGTCAAGCACAACGCCCTGGTCGGCGCGCGCCTGGCCGTCGCCCTGAACGGCAACGCCTGATCCGTCCAGCCCCATGTCGATCGACCTGAAACAACTGAAGTACTTCCTCGCCGTGGCCGAGGAAAAAAGCTTCAGCCGCGCCGCCGAACGCCTGCACATTTCGCAGCCGCCGCTGTCCCAGCAGATCATGAAGCTGGAGTCCGAGCTCGGGGTGCGCCTGTTCGCACGCACCACGCGCAGCTTCGAGCTGACCGTGGCCGGCAAGGCGCTGATGCAGGAAGCGACCGAGCTGCTCGGCCGGATGCGCATGACGATCGACACCATCCGCCAGATCGACCGCGGCGAAGTCGGCCGCCTGCGTGTGGGCATCGTCGGCTCGGCGATGTGGGGCCCGATCCCGAGCCTGCTGGAGCGCTTCCAGACCGAGTTCCCGCGCGTGACCTGGACCCTGCACGAACTGGGGCCGGACCAGCAGCTGGAAGCCCTGCGCTCGAAGCAGATCGACGTCGGCTTCTGGCGCGAACCGCGCCTGGACGAGGAGGAACTGAAGCAAGCCAACCTGCGCCAGGACCTGTGCTTCCGCGAGAATTTCTGCGTCGCCGTGCACAAGGAGCACCCGCTGGCGCGCCAGGAAGCGATCGAGCTGCTTGAGATTGCCAACGAGCCGATGCTGACCCTGCACCTGAACCAGTCGGCCGAACCGCGCTACCTGATCCAGTGCTGCGTGAACGCGGGCTTCCAGCCGGCGATCTTCCAGGAAGCGGCCGAGCCCCAGACCCTGCTGGCGATGGTCGGCGCCCGGCTCGGCGTGGCGCTGATGCCGCAGACCACCAGCCGCATCGGCTGGCCGGGCGTGGCCTTCCTGCCGATCCGCACCAATCCGCCCTCGGCCAACCTGTACATCACCACCACCAGCCAGGACGACGCGCCGGTGGTGCGCGCCTTTTTGAATATCCTGAATCCCGGCGGCGAATAAGGGCTATTGCGCCGCCGCGGCGGGCATCAATGGGTCGCGCCGCCCGCCAGCTGGATCCCGGAATCGAGGTCGGCGCGTACCGCCACCTCGACCGCCACGCGCAGCCCCGCGATGATCTCCTCGAGCGCCATGGACGGCGCACCGGGGAAGGCCACGGCCTGCTCCGGCAGGTAGGGCACGTGGATGAAGCCGCCGCGCACGGCCGTGCCGTCGATGCGGTGCATCAGGCCATAGAACACGTGGTTGCAGACAAACGTGCCGGCGGTCTGCGACACCGAGGCGCGCAGGTCGCGTTCGCGCATCGCGGCGACGATGGCCTTGACCGGCAGGGTCGAAAAATAGGCCGCCGGGCCACCGGCGACGATGGGCGCATCGACCGGCTGCTGGCGGTCGTTGTCGACGATGGGCGCGTCGTCGACGTTGATCGCCACGCGCTCGACGGTGAGGTCGGCGCGCCCGCCCGCCTGGCCTACCGCGATCACCACGTCCGGCTTGATCTCGTCGATGGCGCCGGCCAGCACCCGGTTGGCGAAGCCGAACACGCAGGGCAGCTGCAGCACCTCGACCAGGAAGTCGTCGCCGCTCCAGCCCTTGAGGGCGCGCACCGCTTCCCAGGCCGGGTTGATGTGCGCGCCGTTGAATGGCTCGAAGCCGGTCAGCAGGACAGTCTTTTTCATCGCTATCGATTCATCAGGAAATAGAGGAGGACGATGTTCGCCGCCAGCAGCGGCAGCGCGGTCGGAATCTGCGCCTTGATCACCGCGTTCTTGTCGGGCAGCTCGAGCAGGGCCGCCGGCACGATATTAAAGTTCGCGGCCATCGGCGTCATTAATGTGCCGCAATACGCGCTGAACATGCCGATGGCAGCCATGATGGCCGGATCGGCCCCGTAAACCTTCACCAGCACCGGCACGCCGATGCCGCCGGCGATCACCGGGAAGGCGGCGAAGCCATTGCCCATGATGACGGTGAACAGCGCCATGGCGATGCAGTACAGGGCCACGGCAGCCAGGCGCGAGTCGACGTCGAACCAGCTGGTGCTGACGTGGGCCACCGCCTTGCCGACGCCCGCTTCCGTGAACAGCAATCCCAGCACGGCCAGCATGTGCGGCAGCGTCACCGCCCAGCTCATGGCGTCGACCAGGCGGCGCGCCTCGCGCACGCCCTGCAAGATCGGAAGAGCGTCGT
>DNCF01000215.1 GCA_003484545.1 Massilia sp.
CCGCGCCGGTCCTCGACCGGATCTCCGCGACGGCCATGCGCGGCAACCTGGCCTTCCTGGCGTCGGACGCACTGGAAGGACGCGGCACGCCGTCGCGCGGACTGGATATCGCCGCCGAATTCATCGCCTCGCAGTTCCGCGCGGCGGGCCTGGAACCGCTGGGCGACGAGCCCTACTTCCAGACCGCGGACTGGAACAAGATCAACCCGCGCCGCGACAAGAACGCCGCGCCGGCGGCCCCGGCGAAAGTGCGCAACGTGGTCGGCATCCTGCACGGCTCCGACCCGGCGCTGAAGGACAGCTACATCCTGGTGACGGCCCACTACGACCACGTCGGCCTGAAGCCGGGCGAAGGCGACGGCATCTTCAACGGCGCCAACGACGACGGCAGCGGCACGGTCTCGGTGATCGAACTGGCCAAGGCCTTCGCCGCACAGAAGGAACGTCCGAAGCGCAGCATCGTCTTCATGACGGTGTTCGGCGAAGAGCACGGCCTGGTCGGCTCGCGCTACTACGGCGCCAATCCGCTGGTGCCGATCGAGAAAACCGTGGCCGGCATCAACTTGGAACAGGTAGGCCGCACCGACGACAGCGAAGGCCCGCAAAAGCTGGCCTTTGCCGTGACCGGCTACGATTTCTCGGACGTCGGCGCGATCCTGAAGCAGGCCGGCGACCAGACCGGCATCAAGGTCTGGAAGCACCCGGTCAACAGCGACAAGTATTTCGCGCACAGCGACAACCAGGCGCTGGCCGACCAGGGCATCCCGGCGCATACCGTCAGCGTCGCCTACGCCTTCCCCGACTACCACGGCGACGGCGATCACTGGGACAAGATCGACTACGAGAACATGGCGGCGGTGAACCGCGCGGTGGCGCTGGCGATCTGGAACATCGCCAACAGCGCGGAAGCGCCGAAGTGGAACAAGGCCAATCCAAAGGCGGCGAAGTACCTCGGCGTGCGGGAACAACGCCGCTGATCGGAATTGCCCTGGCGCGGCGCGGGACGGCCGCGCCGGGGCGCGCGCGACGATGGCGCAATGACAGCCGAACGGAAGCTGGCGAACGCATCGTGAACGGCCGGGAAACATAGGGATGCTGTTGGCCTGCCCAGCTGGGTTCGAACCAGCGACCCTCAGCTTAGAAGGCTGATGCTCTATCCAACTGAGCTATGGGCAGTATGTGCCTAGCGGAATCGCCGGGCGGAATAAAAACGGGCCGTCGGAGAAGACGGCCCGCTTTGTAAGCCTTGTGGTCGGAGTACAAGGATTCGAACCTTGGACCCCCTGGTCCCAAACCAGGTGCGCTACCGGGCTGCGCTACACTCCGATTGGAACCGATCATACCCCTCCGGACGTGGCGCGTCAATGCAAGGACGGGGCCTTTGCCCCCTCCCGATTGCCTTATGCAGCCAGCTTGTCGGCGATCCTGCGCGCCATGCGCTCGGCCAGTTCCGCTTCCTTGGCCTCGACCATCACGCGGATCAGGGGTTCGGTGCCGGATGCGCGGATCAGGACGCGGCCGGCGTCGCCCAGCTCGCGCTCGACGGCTTCCTTCTCGGCCACCAGGCCCTGGTCCTGGGTCCAGTCGAAGCCTGCCGGCACTTTCTTGTTGATCAGTGTTTGCGGGTACAGCTTCAGTTCGCCGCAGCATTCCTGCAGCGACTTGTTGCTGCGCTTCAGGGCGGACAGGACCTGCAGCGCCGAGACGATGCCGTCGCCGGTGGTGTGCTTGTCGAGTGCCAGCAGGTGGCCCGAGCCCTCGCCGCCCAGGATCCAGCCGCGCTCCTGCATCACTTCCAGCACGTAGCGGTCGCCAACCTTGGCGCGCGCGAAGCCCACGCCCATTTCCTTGAGCGCCACTTCGAGCGCCATGTTGGTCATCAGGGTGCCGACGGCGCCAGCCACTTCGCCGGTCGCCATGCGGTCGCGCACCATCAGGTAGAGCAGCTCGTCGCCGTTGTAGACGCGGCCGGTGGCGTCGACCATGATCAGGCGGTCGGCGTCGCCGTCGAGCGCGATGCCGAGGTCGGCCTTGTGCTCGACCACGGCCTGCGACAGGGCTTTCGGCGAGGTGGCGCCGAAGCCGGCGTTGATGTTGAAGCCGTCCGGGGTCGCGCCGATCGAGACCACTTCGGCGCCCAGCTCGTGGAACACGTGCGGCGCGATGTTGTAGGCGGCGCCGTGGGCGCTGTCGACGACGATCTTCAGGCCGCGCAGGTCCAGTTCGTTCGGGAAGGTGCTCTTGCAGAATTCAATGTAGCGGCCCTGGGCGTCGCGCAGGCGGGTCGCGCGGCCCAGCTTGTCCGAGGGAACGCAGTCCATCGGCTGGTCGATCGCTTCCTCGATCGACAGCTCTACACTGTCGGGCAACTTGGTGCCGTGCTCCGAGAAAAACTTGATGCCGTTGTCCTGGAAGGGATTGTGCGAGGCCGAAATCACGACGCCGGCCTGCAGGCGCAGCGCGCGGGTCAGGTAGGCGATCGCCGGGGTCGGCATCGGACCGGCCAGCATCACGTCGACGCCGGCAGCCGAGAAGCCGGCTTCGAGCGCGGCTTCCAGCATGTAGCCGGAAATACGGGTGTCCTTGCCGATCAGGACGGTGGGACGGGTGCCGGCGGCGTAGTCCTTGGCCAGCACCTTGCCGGCGGCGTAGCCGAGGCGCATCACGAAGTCGGGCGTGATCGGCGCCACGCCGACTTCGCCACGAACGCCGTCGGTACCAAAATATTTGCGTGCCATGCTTCTTCTCTTTCTTGTGGGGTCAATCGATGGTCGCCGCGCGCCATACCTTCAGCGCGTCGACGGTTTCTGCAACATCATGCACTCGTACAATTTTAGCGCCATGCGCAAAAGCAGCCAACGCGCCTGCCAGGCTGCCTGCCATGCGCTCCTCGACCGGCTTGCCGGTGACCGCGCCGATCATCGACTTGCGCGACAATCCGATCAGCACCGGCAGGCCGAGCTCGTCGGCAATGCGCTGGGTATTGCGCAGCAGCGCATAGTTGTGTTCGACGGTCTTGCCGAAGCCGAGGCCAGGGTCGACGCAGATGCGTTCGCGGTCGACGCCGGCGGCGACCAGTGCGTCGACGCGCTCGCGCAGGAAGTCGATCACTTCCCGCACCACGTCGGTGTACACGGGCTGGGCCTGCATGTCCTGGGGCGTGCCCTGCATGTGCATCACGCACAGGCCGCAGTCGCTGTTGACGACGGCCTCGATTGCGCCGGGAGCGCGGAAACCGTTGATGTCGTTGATCATGTCGGCGCCGGCGATGATCGCCTCGCGCATCACCTCGGGCTTGCAAGTGTCGACCGACAGCGGCTTGCCGACCTCCTGCAGCGCGTACAGCGCCGGCATCACACGCGCCAGCTCGTCTTCGACGGACACGCTGGGGGAACCGGGCCGGGTCGATTCGCCGCCGATGTCGATCAGGTCGACGCCGCTGGCGACCATCTGTTCCGCCCGCGACACGGCGAACTCGAGCGATTGATAACGCCCGCCGTCGGAAAATGAATCGGGGGTGACGTTCAGGATGCCCATGACGAGGGGACGCCGGGCCAGCTCGAAACGGAAGCGGCCACACTGCAGGAATTGACGCATAAAAAATAGAGGTCGTTAACGCGCAAAAGGCATCCAAGGGGATGCCTTTTGCGCAGGTTATTACTAGATGATCAATTTAAGCTGATCAATTCAGGCTGATCAATGTACCACGCGATCAAGCCGGCGCCGTCGCGTTGGTGGCAACGCCACCCGAACCGCTGTCGCCAGGCGGCGTGCGCTTGGTCAGCAGGCCGGCCTTCGGCGGGCGCGGCTCGCGACCAGCCATGATGTCGTTGATCTGCTCGGCATCGATGGTTTCCCAGTCGAGCAGCGCCTTGGTCATCATTTCGACCTTGTCGCGGTTCTCTTCCAGCAGACGGCGCGAGAGCGCGTACTGGGTGTCGAGGATGGCGCGAATCTCGGCGTCGACCTTCTGCTGCGTCGCTTCCGAGATGGTCTTGGTGGCGCCGCCGAAGAAGCCTTCGTTCTCGCTGTCTTCGTAGACCATCACGCCCATGCTCTCGGACATGCCGAAGCGGGTGACCATGGAACGGGCCAGCTTGGTGGCGCGGGCGAAGTCGTTCGAGGCGCCGGTCGACATCTGGCCGACGAAGATCTCTTCGGCGATACGGCCACCGAACAGGATGGAGATTTCTTCCAGCATCTTGTCCTTGTAGCCCGACAGGTTGTCGTGCTCGGGCAGCTGCCAGGTCAGGCCCAGCGCGTAGCCGCGCGGCATGATGGTGACCTTGTGCACCGGGTCGGCCTTCGGCAGCAGCTTCGCCACCACCGCGTGGCCGGACTCGTGGTAAGCCGTGTTGCGGCGTTCCTCTTCGCGCATGACCATGGACTTGCGCTCCGGACCCATGTAGATCTTGTCCTTCGCGTCCTCGAAGTCGCCCATCTCGACCAGGCGCTTGTTGCGGCGCGCGGCGAACAGCGCGGCTTCGTTGACCAGGTTGGCCAGGTCGGCGCCCGAGAAGCCCGGGGTGCCGCGCGCCAGGATGTCGGCCTTGACGTCGGCGCCGATCGGCACCTTGCGCATGTGCACGTTCAGGATCTGTTCGCGGCCGCGGATGTCCGGCAGGCCCACCATCACCTGGCGGTCGAAACGGCCCGGACGCAGCAGCGCCTTGTCCAGCACGTCGGCGCGGTTGGTCGCGGCGATCACGATCACGCCCGAGGTGGCTTCGAAGCCGTCCATCTCGACCAGCAGCTGGTTCAGGGTCTGTTCGCGCTCGTCGTTGCCGCCGCCCATGCCGGCGCCGCGGTGACGGCCGACCGCGTCGATCTCGTCGATGAAGATGATGCAGGGCGAATGCTTCTTCGCGTTCTCAAACATGTCGCGCACGCGCGATGCGCCGACACCGACGAACATCTCGACGAAGTCGGAACCGGAGATCGAGAAGAACGGCACTTTCGCTTCGCCGGCGATCGCACGCGCCAGCAGGGTCTTGCCGGTACCCGGAGGACCGACCATCAGCACGCCGCGCGGAATGCGGCCGCCCAGCTTCTGGAACTTGGTCGGGTCTTTCAGGAAGTCGACGATCTCGCTGACTTCCTCCTTCGCTTCGTCGCAACCGGCGACGTCGGCGAAGGTGACGCTGTTGTTCGTTTCATCCAGCATGCGGGCCTTCGACTTGCCGAACGAGAAAGCCCCGCCCTTGCCGCCGCCCTGCATCTGGCGCATGAAGAAGACCCAGACGCCGATCAGGAGCAGCATCGGGAACCAGGAGATGAACACCTGCTGGAGGAAGGAAGGCTCCTCCGGCGGCTTGACGTCGAAGCGCACGCCGTTCTCGCGCAGGTCGCCGATCAGGCCGCGGTCGAGCATGGTCGCGGTGGCGCGGACCTTGGTGTCGTCGGTACGGGTAGCGGTGATGTTCGCGCCTTCGATCACGACATCCTTCACGCGGCGCGCCTTCACATCGTCGAGCAGCTCGGAATAAGCGATGGTCTTGCTGCCGCCAGCAGGGCTATGGTTGTCGAACTGCTTGAACAGCATGAACAACAGCAGCGCGACCACCACCCAGATGGCAGATTTGGAAAACATATTATTCACGAAAACTCCTTCGATGCGAATCGCACCAATTGCAATGTGAGATTTGCCGATTTTACCTGCAATAAGCAGGCCGTGCTACGCACAGGCCTCCATGATGCCATATTGCCACTTTTTCCCGTTCCGTGCGGCACGACTACGCGGTTCGCGCGTGCCGAACGGAGCATCACGGCGTGCATGTGCGGTTGCGATCTCAAATATCAAGGGTCGGATCGCCTGAAACCGCGGATTTATATTCCACTGGATTCTTCAGACCACGCCCGAGCAGGAAGATTTCCGACGACTTGTCGCGACTTGCCTTCGGCTTGATCTGTTTGACCGTCTTGAACTCCGTGCGGAACTTCTCGACGATCTGGGTGAACCCCATATCCTTGAAGCACTTCACCAACAATGCGCCGGTCGGCTTCAGATGCATTTGAGAAAACTCAATCGCGAGATCGATCAGGTGTTCCATCCGCGCAGCATCCGCCGTCGGGATCCCCGAGAGATTCGGGGCCATGTCGGACAGCACGAGATCGGCGCGGCGTCCCTCCAGAACAACAGCCAGCTGGTCGAGCACCTCGTCCTCGCGGAAGTCGCCCTGGATGTAGTGGACGTCGGCAATCGGCTCCATCGGCAGGATGTCCAGGCCGATGATGGTGCCGTTGATGCCGCCGCCCTCCTTGCCGGCCAGCTTGCGCCGGGTGTACTGCGCCCAGCTGCCCGGGGTGCAGCCCAGGTCGACGATGACCTGGCCCGGCTTGATGAGTTTTTCGCTTTCGTCGATTTCCTTGAGCTTGAAAGCGGCGCGCGCACGGTAGCCCTCTTTCTGTGCCAGCTTGACGTACGGATCGTTAATATGGTCGTGCAACCAGTTTTTGTTTAATTTGTTCTTGGCCATTCGCGTAGAATACTGCTTTTATAGGTACATCCAAAAATTATTATGCTTAAACTCACTCCGGCCGAGCGCAGCGCGCTGCGCGCCGAAGCCCATGGGCTCAATCCTGTCGTCATGATCGGCGAAGCCGGCCTGACCGAGTCCGTCATGAAGGAAATCGCGACCAGTCTCGACGCCCACGGCCTGATCAAGGTGCGCGTGTTCGGCGACGACCGCGAAGCACGCGTCGCCATGTACGAGCAGATCTGCGAAGAGCTCGACGCGGCGCCGGTCCAGCACATCGGCAAGCTGCTGGTGCTGTACCGCCCGAAGAAGGAAGCCGTCAAGGAACGGAGCAGCAAGGCCGGCAAGGGCATGCGCGAAGTCACCATCGTCAAGGCCAGCGCCAGCGGGACCAAGAAGCCGAGCGTGACCAAGGTCATGCTGAAAGGTAACGAGCGCGTCACCGCGGGCGGCAACATCAAGCGCGCCAAGCCGCGCCAGACCAGCACCAAGAAATCGGCGCTGAACAAGTAAAAAAGAAACCGGGGTCTCCCCGGTTTTTTTTCGCCGTCGGCGCTTCACACAACGTAGGGTGGGCACGCCGTGCCCACGCGTTACGCACATATCCATCATCGCTGGCGCAAGCGTATCGCTCGCAACGCATCCAGCATCCGTGCCTCTTGCGACTCCGCTTCGCTCGGCGTTTGCGGGCGAAGCGCTCAGGTCAACGGTGCAAGGAGAAGCCCGTAACGCGTGGGCACGGAGTGCCCACCCTACGGTCGACGTTACGGGAAATCCGCGTTCAGCGGCTCTTCACCAACAACACCGCCGCGAGAATGCTCTCGATCAGGTGAAACAGCTGCGACACCCCATGCATGATCGCGAACTTCGTCCACAGCGGCGAGGCACGGATTCCTTCCGGCCCCGCAGCCTCGCGCATGGCGGCCATGGCCGGCTGCAGGCCGACAACCATCACCAGCGCGCAGGCCAGCATCGCCAGCACCAGCAAGCTGAGGAAACGCTTGCGCCCTGCTTCCAGGTCCGGCGCAAACTGGACCAGCGCCAGCATCAGCGCCGCACAGGCAAAGCTGATCCAGGCCAGGCGATGCAGGAACGCACCGACGATGTCGCCAGCAAGCGTGCCCGAGGCGATCGAGAACACCGCCGGCGCCGCCACGTAGCCCAGCACCCACAGGGCGCCGGCCCACAGCGCCGCCACAAGCAGGCGCGCAGCTGGCAAGCGGGCAGCAATCGCTGTCATCAGACGTAGCGCACTTCCAGGATTTCGTACTCGCGCGGGCCGGACGGGGCCTGCACTTCGACCACGTCGCCGGCGTACTTGCCGATCAGGGCGCGCGCGATCGGCGAGGTGACCGAGATCTTGTTCAGCTTCAGGTCGGCTTCGTCGATGCCGACGATCTGGTAGCTCACCTTCTGGCCGCTCTCCAGGTCTTCCAGGTCGACGGTCGAGGCGAAGACCACGCGGCCTTCGGCGTCCAGGGTCGCCGGGTCGATGATCTGGGCTGCGCTCAGCTTGCCTTCCAGTTCGGCGATGCGGCCTTCGACGAAAGCCTGGCGCTCCTTGGCGGCGTCGTACTCGGCGTTTTCCGACAGGTCGCCGTGCGAGCGCGCTTCGGCGATCGCGTCGATGACGATGCGGCGTTCCTTGGTCTTGAGCTGATGCAGTTCCTCCTTCAGGAGTTCGGCGCCGTATTTGGTGAGCGGTACGGAAGTGTTCATATCAATTCGCTTCTGCTGACTGAAAACCTGGGTTTTCCGGTTGTTTGTGGACGTACAAGTGAAAACCACAGAGGCGCGCGGCGCAAGCCGCGCGAACTCTGTGGTTTGACGGGTACTACTTGATGCTTAGTTTAAGGTGTTATGCAGGCCTTGTAAATCGTAGACCTTCAGTTCGTTCAGGTGACGCATGCCCTGGATCGCGGCCTCGGCGCCGGCGATCGTCGTGTAGGTCACCGCGCGCGCGGCCAGGGCCGAGGTGCGGATGGTGCGCGAGTCGGCGATCGCGCTGCGCTTTTCCTCGACCGTGTTGATGACCATCTCGATCTCGTGGTTCTTGATCATGTCGACCACGTGCGGACGGCCCTCGATCACCTTGTTCACGGCGGTGACCGGCAGGCCGGCCGCCTCGATCACGGCGGCGGTGCCCTTGGTCGCCACCAGCGAGAAGCCCAGCGCGACCAGGTCGCGCGCCACCTTCACGGCGCGAGGCTTGTCCGAACCCTTCACCGACAGGAAGACCTTGCCCGACTCCGGCAGCTTGACGCCGGCGCCCAGCTGCGACTTGACGAAGGCTTCGCCGAAGGTCTCGCCCACGCCCATCACCTCGCCGGTCGACTTCATCTCAGGTCCGAGGATGGTGTCGACACCCGGGAACTTCACGAACGGGAACACGGCTTCCTTGACGCTGTAGAACGGCGGCGTCACCTCTTTCGTGATCCCCTGCTCCGCCAGCTTCTGGCCGACCATGCAGCGCGCCGCGACTTTCGCCAGCTGGATGCCGGTGGCTTTCGACACGAACGGCACGGTACGCGAAGCGCGCGGGTTCACTTCCAGCACGAACACAGTGTCCACAAGCTTGCCGTCGACTTCCGATTGCTGGATCGCGAACTGCACGTTCATCAGGCCGACCACGTTCAGGCCCTTGGCCATCAGCGCGGTCTGGCGCTTCAGTTCATCGATGGTCTCCTGCGACAGCGAGTACGGCGGCAGCGAGCAGGCCGAGTCGCCCGAGTGCACGCCGGCCTGTTCGATGTGCTCCATCACGCCGCCGATGAAGGTGGTCTCGCCGTCCGAGATACAGTCGACGTCGACTTCGATGGCGTCGTTCAGGAAGCGGTCCAGCAGCACCGGCGAATCGTTCGACACCTTCACCGCTTCGCGCATGTAGCGCTCGAGGTCGCGCTGCTCGTGCACGATCTCCATCGCGCGGCCGCCCAGCACGTACGAAGGACGCACGACCAGCGGGTAACCGATTTCCTGGGCCAGCGCCAGCGCCTCGGCTTCGGTGCGCGCGGTGCGGTTCGGCGGCTGGCGCAGGTTCAGCTTCTGCAGCAGTTGCTGGAAGCGCTCGCGGTCTTCGGCCGCGTCGATCATGTCCGGGCTGGTGCCGACGATCGGCACGCCGTTCGCCTCGAGGTCCAGCGCGAGTTTCAGCGGGGTCTGGCCGCCGTACTGCACGATCACGCCGACCGGCTTCTCCAGGTCGACAATTTCCAGCACGTCTTCCAGGGTCAGCGATTCGAAGTAGAGGCGGTCCGAGGTGTCGTAGTCGGTCGACACGGTTTCCGGATTGCAGTTGACCATGATGGTCTCGTAGCCGTCTTCGCGCATCGCCAGAGCCGCATGCACGCAGCAGTAGTCGAACTCGATGCCCTGGCCGATGCGGTTCGGGCCACCGCCCAGCACCATGATCTTCTTCTTGTCGGTCGGGGCGGCCTCGCATTCCTCGTCGTAGGTCGAGTACATGTAGGCGGTATCCGTCGAGAACTCGGCGGCGCAGGTGTCGACGCGCTTGTAAACCGGACGGATGCCCAGTTCATGACGGCGCTTGCGCACCTCGGCCTGCGTGGTGTGCATCAGGAAGGCCAGGCGTGCGTCCGAGAAGCCCTTTTGCTTGAGCTTGTACAGCGTCGGCTTGTCCAGCGACTCGAGCTTCTGGTGGTCCAGCCACAGTTCGATGTCGACGATTTCCTTGATCTGGATGAGGAACCACGGATCGATCTTGGTCAGCCCGTGCACTTCTTCCAGCGTGAAGCCCTGGGCAAAAGCGTCGCCCACGTACCAGATACGTTCCGGACCCGGCTCGCCCAGTTCCTCTTCGATGACTTCGCGGTCGCGCGTCTTTTCGTTCAGGCCGTCGACGCCGACTTCCAGGCCGCGCAGGGCCTTCTGGAAGGATTCCTGGAAGGTGCGGCCCATGGCCATGACTTCGCCGACCGACTTCATCTGGGTGGTCAGGTGCTTGTCGGCCGCCGGGAATTTCTCGAAAGCGAAGCGCGGGATCTTGGTGACGACGTAGTCGATCGACGGTTCGAACGAGGCCGGGGTCGCGCCGCCGGTGATCTCGTTGCGCAGCTCGTCCAGCGTGAAGCCGACGGCCAGCTTCGCGGCGACCTTGGCGATCGGGAAGCCGGTGGCTTTCGACGCCAGCGCCGACGAACGCGAGACGCGCGGGTTCATCTCGATGACGATCATGCGGCCGTCGACCGGGTTGATCGCGAACTGCACGTTCGAGCCGCCGGTGTCGACGCCGATCTCGCGCAGCACGTTGATCGACGCGTTGCGCATGATCTGGTATTCCTTGTCGGTCAGCGTCTGCGCCGGCGCGACGGTGATCGAGTCGCCGGTGTGCACGCCCATCGGATCCAGGTTTTCGATCGAGCAGATGATGATGCAGTTGTCGGCCTTGTCGCGCACGACTTCCATCTCGTACTCTTTCCAGCCCAGCAGCGACTCTTCGATCAGCAGCTCCGAGGTCGGCGAGGCTTCCAGGCCGCGCTTGCAGATCGCCTCGAATTCTTCTTCGTTGTAGGCGATGCCGCCGCCGGTGCCGCCCATGGTGAAGGACGGACGGATGATGACCGGGAAGCCCAGCTCGCGCTGCACGGCGCGCGACTCTTCCATGGTGTGCGCCACGCCCGAGCGTGCCGAACCCAGGCCGATCTTGGTCATCGCATCCTTGAACTTCGAGCGGTCCTCGGCCTTGTCGATGGCTTCCGGCGAGGCGCCGATCAGTTCGACATTGTATTTTTCCAGGATGCCGTGGCGGTGCAGGTCGAGCGCGCAGTTCAGCGCGGTCTGGCCGCCCATGGTCGGCAGGATCGCGTCCGGCTTTTCCTTGGCGATGATGCGCTCGACGACCTTCCAGGTGATCGGCTCGATGTAGGTGACGTCGGCCATTTCCGGGTCGGTCATGATCGTCGCCGGATTGCTGTTCACCAGGATGACTTTATAGCCTTCGTCGCGCAGGGCCTTGCACGCTTGTGCGCCGGAATAGTCGAACTCCGCGGCCTGGCCGATGACGATCGGGCCGGCGCCGATGATCAGGATGCTTTTGATATCACTACGCTTTGGCATTTATTTCTTCTCCTGGGCTTGCATCAGGCTGATGAAGCGGTCAAACAAGTAGGCGACGTCGGTCGGGCCGGGCGAGGCTTCCGGGTGGCCCTGGAAGCAGAAGGCCGGCTTGTCGGTGCGGGCGAAGCCCTGCAGCGAGCCGTCGAACAGCGAGACGTGGGTCACGCGGCAGTTCTTCGGCAGCGTCTCCGGATCGACCGCGAAGCCGTGGTTCTGCGAGGTGATCAGGACCTTCTTCGAATCCAGGTCCTGCACCGGGTGGTTGGCGCCGTGGTGGCCGAACTTCATCTTCATCGTCTTCGCGCCCGAAGCCAGCGCCATGATCTGGTGGCCCAGGCAGATGCCGAAGGTCGGGATGCCCTTCTCGATCAGCTCGGCCGTGGCCTTGATGGCGTAGTCGCAGGGTTCCGGATCGCCCGGACCGTTGGCCAGGAAGATGCCGTCCGGATTGAGCGCCAGCGCGTCGGCGGCGGTCGATTCGGCTGGCAGCACGGTGACCTTGCAGCCGCGCTCGGCCAGCATGCGCAGGATGTTGCGCTTGACGCCATAGTCGAAGGCGACCACGTGGTATTGCGGGTTTTCCTGCTTGCCGAAGCCCTGGCCGAGTTTCCACTCGGTCTCGGTGAAGACGTAGGGCTCTTTCACGGACACGACCTTGGCCAGGTCCATGCCGGCCAGGCCGGGGAAGGAACGGGCCAGTTCCAGCGCCTGGGTTTCCGAAGGCTGGTTGCCCTGGGTGCCGGTCAGGATGGCGCCGGCCTGGGCGCCCTTCTCGCGCAGCAGGCGGGTCAGCTTGCGGGTATCGATGCCGGCGATTGCCACGACATTTTCGGCCTTCAGGTAATCCGACAGCGACTGGGTGGAACGGAAATTCGACGCCATCAGCGGCAGGTCGCGGATGATCAGGCCTGCGGCGTGGACTTTACCGGCTTCGACGTCGGCGCTGTTGACGCCGTAGTTGCCGATGTGCGGGTACGTCAGGGTGACGATCTGGCGCGAGTAGCTGGGGTCGGTAAGGATTTCCTGGTAGCCCGTGATCGCGGTATTGAATACCACTTCACCGGTCGTGTGACCGGCGGCACCAATGGAATAACCTCGGAAAATCGTTCCGTCTGCAAGGGCCAGGATGGCTGGGACGGCTGGGCCAGAAAAAAATGGCGGCAAGGGTAACTCCCAATAAAGTTACCGTAGCTGCGCCACGTCAGACCGACATCCAAGGCCCACGGACGTGCGAAGCGTGTCCGAGTTTGGAGGTCGTTTGAATGAGGAATGGGAGGTAGGCGCTACGGCAAGTAAGTGAATGGCTAAACCCCCAAATTATAGCGCGAATCGAGTGAGCCGGCAATGTACCGACGGATCGAAACGGGGCAACATCGGGGTTTTTACTTACTGCTGAGCTGGGATTTTCCGGGATTCAACGGACTTCGTGGGTGGCATGGGGTGGGCGGCAGAACCGCCCACCTACCCGAGCGCTTACGCCGAAGCGACCAGCGCGGCAATGCCCGCCTTGGCGATCTGCGCGTCCTCGGTCGACTTCACGCCCGACACGCCGACCGCGCCGATCACGTGGCCGTCGACCACGACCGGCACGCCGCCTTCGAGCATGCCTTCGAGTTCCGGCGCCGACAGGAAGGACACGCGGCCGTTGTTGATGATGTCTTCGTAGATCTTCGATTCGCGGCGGCCGAGGGCGGCGGTCTTGGCCTTTTGCGGCGCGATGTGGGCCGAGATCGGCGCCACGCCATCCAGGCGCTGCAGCCACAGCAGGTGGCCGCCGTCGTCGACGATCGCGATCGTCACGGGCCAGTTGTTCTTGATGGCTTCGGCTTCGGCCGCGGCGGCGATGGTCTTCACGTCGGCCAGGGTCAGCATCGGTTTGGTCTGCATGGTGTTTTCCTTATCTACGGTCTGAATGGTTATTGTTGTTGCTTCGCCTTGAGCTTGGCCTTGATCTGCGGCATGACCGCAGCGGCGGCCTGCTCGCCGGCGAGGATTGCCAGGTTGCGTCCGGCAAAGTCGGCGCTGCCCATCTTTCCCAGCGCCGGGGTGATGACGACGTCGGCTTCCTTCAGCTCGAAATGGTTGATGCGCTGGCCCATGATCGAGAAGGTCTGCATCAGGACGTCGAGCGAGCTGGCGGTGGCCTGGGTGTCGGCCTGGGTCGAGATGTTCACCGCGATGATGAAGTCGGCCCCCATCTCGCGCGTGAACTTCACCGGCACCGGCGCCACCAGGCCGCCGTCGACATAGGTCCTGGTCCCGATCTTCACCGGCTGGAACACGCTCGGCACCGAGGACGAGGCGCGCACGGCCAGGCCGGCGTTGCCCTTGTTGAAGAGGATCGATTCGCCGGTCTTCAGGTCGGTCGCCACCGCGCCGAAGCGTTTCGGGAAGCGCTCCATCGGCACGTTGTTCACCGCCTTGTTGACGTAGTTCTGCAGGGCCTCGCCCTTGAGCACGCCCGGTGACTTCGAGAACAGCGGCAGCGCCCAGTCCGAGATCGTGGCCTCGTCCATCGTCATGGCCGTCTTTTGCAGCGCGAAGCCATTGTAGCCGGAGGCGTACAGCGCGCCGACCACCGAGCCGGCGCTGGTGCCGACCACGATCTCGGGCACGATGCCCTGGGCTTCCAGGGCCTTGATCACGCCGATGTGGGCGAAGCCGCGCGCCGCGCCGCCGCCCAGGGCCAGGCCGATGCGGACCTTCTTCGGCGGGGGCGGTTGTACGGCGACCGGGGCGGGAGGAGCCGGGGGCGTGCTGCCGCAGCCGGCCAGGACGAGCGCGCCGAGCGCGATGATGGAGGTACGTCGAGAGAACATGTGCGGGTCGAGAAAGACAATTCCCGATTGTACCGCGCAATGTAACGAGATGGATGAGGCGGTTTTGCAGGGTGGGTTCTTGAACCCACGCGGTTGTGCGGATGCGTACCGCAAAATCATCCGGGGACCGCCATCGGACAACCGTTCGGCCGCACGCGCCGCGTCAATGCGAGCGTCGTACCGCGTGGGTTCAAGAACCCACCCTACGAAAAGCAAATCACCCCGGCAGCGAGGTATCCGGCAACGACGCCGTGAAGATGCTCCCCTCCCCCGGCACCGAGCTGATCTTCAACCGGCCGCCATGGCGCAGCAGCACGTGCTTGACGATCGCCAGCCCCAGGCCCGTGCCCTGCGTGTCGCGCGAGCGGCTCTTGTCGACGCGGTAGAAGCGTTCGGTCAGGCGCGCGATGTGCTGGGGGTCGATGCCGATGCCGGTGTCGCTCACGGCGAACTGCAGCTCGCCCTCGGCGCGGCGCCAGGACAGCGCAATGCGGCCGCCGTCGGGCGAATAGCGCACCGCGTTCGAGGCCAGGTTGGCAAAAGCGCTGCGCAGCTCTTCGACGCTGCCCATCACGTCCGGCCCCTCGACCGACACCGCGATCTCGTGGCGCCCGCCGGACAGGGCGCGCGCCTCGCTCGCCACCGACTCGACCAGCGACTTGACGTCGACCCGTTCGCGGCGCAGCGGGAATTCGTCGGACTCCAGGCGCGAGAGCGTCAGCATGTCCTCGATCAGGCGCTGCATGCGCTGCCCCTGCTCGGTCATCAGCTTCAGGTGCGCCTCGCGGGTGGCGGCGTCCATGCAGGGATCCGACATCGCGATTTCCAGGAAGCCGACGATCACCGTCAGCGGCGTGCGCAGCTCGTGCG
>DNCF01000217.1 GCA_003484545.1 Massilia sp.
GCCAGGAGGAACAGCGCCGCCAGGCCGGAGCCGGCGACGACGCGCCCCAGCCGCGGCCAGCGGCGCCAGAGCAGCAGGCCGGCGAAGATCACCAGGAACAGATTGGCGGGCGGGAGGATCAGGTCACGCGGGACCAGGTTGATCAGGTCGAGGACGGGTTGCAGGCTCATGCGGCGCGAAATTGAATGAACGACAATGATTATCGCTCACATCGACGTGCCGGCAGCACATCGGTGGAAGGCGGCATGGCGCGCCGCCTTGCTGGCCTGTCGCGCCGGAACGCGCTCAGAAGCGTTCGTATTCGGCCAGGTAGCGCCACTGCCCCTCGGACAGCCCGGCCATCGGGATGCGGCCCACGCGCAGGCGCTTCAGGTCGGTGAGCGTGAGCCCGACCTCGGCGCACATGTGCTCGATCTGGCCGGGCTTGACGCCCTTGGCGGCGAAGCGCAGCCGCCCTTCGCTCTGCCAGCTGACCTTCATCGGCGCGATCGGCCGGCCGTCGAAGTGCAGGCCATGGTTCAGCAGGGCCAGGCCGCCATCACGGATGCCGCCTTCGACCTCGGCCACGTATTCGTACTCGACCCGGCTCGCGTCGTCGACCAGCTTGCGCGCCACGCGGAAGTCCTGGGTGTAGACGACCAGGCCGGTGGCATCGGTTTCCAGCGGAGTGCACAGGGTCAGGCGCGCCAGGTGGCGCTTCAGGAAGCGCGGTGCGCCGTGCGCGGCGACCAGCGATTCCGGCGTGAGGCAGTCGAGCGCGTTCGCGCCGCGCACGCCGACGCCGGCGTTCATGCCCGAAGGCTTGTGCAGCAGGATCGTCACCGGCGCCGGCTCCTCGGCCTTTGCCCCCGGCAGCAGGGCGACCTGCTGGGCCGGCTTTACGCGCGTGGCCGGATCCTCGACCACCACGCCGTCGACGCTGACCCAGCCGCCGGCGATGTAGCGTTCGGCCTCGGCGCGCGAGCAAGGCACCAGTTCGGCCACGCGCTTGGCCAGGCGGATTCCTTCGTCGGTCATCAGGCGCGCCAATCTTTGAAGAAGGACTTGAAGGCGGCGACCGTGCGCTCGACGTCGGCTGCGCTCACGTCCAGGTGGGTCACCAGGCGCATGCGCGAACCGACGGTGGCGCGGATGCCCTGCTCCGCCAGCGCCTTGCGCAGCGGCTCGCAGGCCGCGGCCGGAACGTCGAGCCAGAAGATGTTGGTTTGCGGGGCCGACACGGTCAGCGCGTCGATCTCGCCCAGGCCGCGCGCCAGCGTGGCGGCGTTCTCGTGGTCCTCGACCAGGCGCTGCACGTTGTGCTCGAGCGCGTAGTGCGCGGCCGCCGCGATCACGCCGGCCTGGCGCATGCCGCCGCCCAGCATTTTGCGCCAGCGCTTGCCCTGCTCGATGAAGGCCTTTGGTCCCAGCAGCACCGAGCCGACCGGCGCGCCCAGGCCCTTGGACAGGCAGACCGACACCGTGTCGAAGCCCTTCACGACTTCGCGCAGGCTGAGGCCTTGCTTGACGGCCGCGTTGCAGACGCGCGCGCCGTCGAGGTGGGTGGCGAGGCCTTTCGCATGCGCCAGCGCGGTGGCGGCCGCGACGTAGTCCTGACCCAGCACGCGGCCGCCGATGGTGTTCTCCAGCGCCAGCAGGCGGGTGCGCGCGAAGTGCATGTCGTCGGGCTTGATGTAGGCCTCGATGTCGGCCAAGGCGATCGAACCGTCCGGCTGGTTCGCGATCGGCTGCGGCTGGATCGAGCCCAGCACCGCGGCGCCGCCGCCTTCGTACTTGTAGGTGTGCGCTTCCTGGCCGACCAGGTACTCGTCGCCGCGGCCGCAGTGGGTCATCAGCGCGATCAGGTTGGTCTGGGTGCCGCTCGGCGCGAACAGGCCCGCCTCATAACCAAACAGGTCGGCGGCGTAGTCCTGCAGGCGGTTGACGGTCGGGTCGTCGCCGTAGACGTCGTCGCCGACTTCGGCGGCAGCCATGGCTGCGCGCATCGCCTGCGAGGGTTGGGTGACGGTGTCGCTGCGCAGGTCGATCCAGTGTTGTTCGCTCATGGTGTCAGTCTTGGGTTGATACGGCTTCGGAACCTGCCTCGGCGGACTCCGCTTGCGAGGTATAGAAACGCTGGCCCATCTCTTCGAGTCCCAGCGTGGCCAGCACTTCCTGCAAACGTTCGGACGGTCGGCGGCGCGGCAGGTTCTTGTAGGTGGCGACGATCAGCTCGTTCTTCATCGAGTGCTCCCAGCCCACCAGTTCGGTCACGGTCACCTGGTAGCCGTGCGCTTCCAGCTGCAGGCAGCGCAAGACGTTCGTGACCTGGCTCCCGAATTCGCGGGTGTGAATCGGATGGCGCCAGATTTCGGTGAGCGGGCTTTTCAGGTCCCGACCCTTGTTCTTGCGCAGTACCGACGCGACCTCGGCCTGGCAGCACGGCACCAGCACCATGTGCTTGGCCTTCTTCTTCAGTGCGAAGTCGATGGCGTCGTCGGTCGCCGTGTTGCAGGCGTGGAGCGCGGTGACGATGTCGACGGTCGGCGGCAGCAGGTTCGACGTGGTCGACTCGGCCACCGACAGCGGCAGGAAGGACATGCTCTTGAAACCCAGGCGCGCCGCCAGCTCGGTCGATTTCTGCACGAGTTCCTCGCGCGTCTCGATGCCGTAGATGTGCGAGGCGTCGTCCAGGCCCTTGAAGAACAGGTCGTACAGGATGAAGCCGAGGTAGGACTTGCCCGCCCCGTGGTCGACCAGCGAAACGCCGTTCTTCTCCGAGCGTACCGCATTGCGTACATCATTGAGCAGCGGCTCGATGAAGTTGTACAGGTGGTAGACCTGCTTGAGCTTGCGGCGGCTGTCCTGGTTCAGCTTGCCGTCGCGCGTGAGGATGTGCAGTTCCTTGAGCAGCTCGATCGACTGGCCTGGACGAACCTCCGACGGCAGTTCCTGCGCGACCGGAGCCTTGGTGTTGGTGTGCTTAGCGTGCTTCATCGATCCATGCCGCCTGAATGGCTTCCAGTACGCGTTCGCCGCCGCGGGTGCGGTCGTCGTCGAAGCCGTCGAGGCCGACGACCCAGTTGTGCAGGTCGACGAAACGCACGGTCGTCGGGTCGACGTCCGGGTACTTTTCGTAGAGCGCTTCGGCGATCGCCGATACGTCGGTCCACTTCATGACGGGTCCTGTCAGTGGCTCTTTTCAGCCGCGTGGTTGATGGTGTACTTCGGGATCTCGACGACCAGGTCTTCCTCGGCGATGATCGCCTGGCAGGACAGGCGCGAGTTCGGCTCCAGGCCCCAGGCCTTGTCGAGCATGTCTTCTTCTTTTTCTTCCGGCTCGTTCAGCGAGTCGAAGCCTTCGCGCACGATCACGTGGCAGGTGGTGCAGGCGCAGACGCGGTCGCAGGCGTGTTCGATCTCGATGTCGTTCTCGAGCAGCACGTCGCAGACGGACTTGCCGCTTGGTGCTTCCAGGACGGCGCCGTCGGGGCAGAACGTCGGGTGGGGCAGGATGACGATTTGTGGCACTTGGGTTACCTCGTAAATTGTTTATATCGTTCTGGCGGCGGGTTGTGTAGGGTGGGCTCTCGAGCCCATGCGGCACGGCGTGTGCGTTTCGATAACGCTTGCAAGGAATCGTTGACCTGCGCGCAGCACCGTGAATTGCGTTTCGACTGATTAACCGATGCACCGCGTGGGCTCAAGAGCCCACCCTACGAAAACCGATCACACCTCGTCCAGCGACTTGCCGGCCAGGGCGCTGCGCACGCTCTTGTCCATGCGGCGCGCGGCGAAATCCTCGGTGCCGTGGGCCAGCGCCTGCACCGCGTCGTGCAGCGCGTTCTGGCGCGCGCCCGGCTCGAGCGCCGCGTCGTTCGACGCTTGAATCGCGTCGCGCACGGCCTGCACCAGCTTCGCCACCGCTGCCTGCTCATCCGCGTCCAGCAGCTCGGCATCGGTATCGAGCGCCGACTGCGTGGCCAGCAGGATGCGCTCGGCCTCGACCTGCTCTTCGCGCAGCGCGCGCATCTGCATGTCGACCTGGGCCGAGCTGTACGAGTCCTGCAGCATGCGCGCGACCTCGTCGTCGCCCAGGCCATACGACGGCTTGACCGTGATCGAGGCTTCCACGCCCGAGCGCGTCTCGCGCGCCGAGACCGACAGCAGCCCGTCCGCATCGACCTGGTAGGTCACGCGAATGCGCGCCGCGCCAGCCGCCATCGGCGGGATGCCGCGCAATTCAAAACGCGCCAGCGAGCGGCAGTCCGCGACCAGCTCGCGCTCGCCCTGCACCACGTGCACCGCCAGGGCCGTTTGACCGTCCTTGAAGGTGGTGAATTCCTGGGCGCGGGCGCAAGGGATGGTCGAGTTGCGCGGGATGATCTTCTCGACCAGGCCGCCCATGGTCTCGATGCCCAGCGACAGCGGGGTCACGTCGAGCAGCAGCCAGTCGTCGCCTTCGGCGCGGTTGCCGGCCAGCAGGTTGGCCTGGATCGCGGCGCCCAGGGCGACCACCTTGTCCGGGTCGATGTTGGCGTGCGGGATGGTGTGGAAGAAGTCGCCCACCGCGCGGCGCACGTTCGGCATGCGCGTGGCGCCGCCGACCATCACCACGCCGTCGACGTCCTCGACCGCGACGTTGGCGTCGCGCATGGCCTTGCGGATCGCGTTCATGGTTTTTGCGACCAGGTGCTTGGTGATCTCGGCGAAGGTGGCGGCGGTGATCGTCACGTGGACCAGCTCGCCGGACTTGAGGATCGCGTCGATCGTGGTCTCGTCGTTGGTCGACAGCAGTTCCTTGGCCTGGCGCGCCTTGACCATCAGGGTCGCGGTGTCTTCATCCGACAGCGGGGCCAGCTTGGCCTGCTCGTTGATCCAGCAGAACAGGCGGTGGTCGAAGTCGTCGCCGCCCAGGGCCGAGTCGCCGCCGGTGGCCAGGACTTCGAACACGCCCTTGGACAGTTTCAGGATCGAGATGTCGAAGGTGCCGCCGCCCAGGTCGTAGACCGCGTAGATGCCTTCCTTGGCGTGATCGAGCCCGTAGGCGATCGCGGCCGCGGTCGGCTCCGACAGCAGGCGCAGCACGTTCAGGCCGGCCAGCTGGGCCGCGTCCTTGGTCGCCTGGCGCTGGGCGTCGTCGAAGTAGGCGGGCACGGTGATGACGGCGCCGACCAGTTCGTCGCCGAGCGAGTCTTCCGCGCGCTGACGCAGCGTGGCCAGGATCTGGGCCGAGGTCTCGACCGGGCTCTTCACGCCGGCCACCGTGTTGATCTGCACCATGCCCGGAGCGTCGACAAAGTCGTATGGCAGGTTCTCGGCGTGGGCGATGTCCTTCAGGCCGCGGCCCATGAAGCGCTTGACCGAAACGACGGTGTTTTTCGGGTCGGTGGTCTGGTGGGCGCGCGCCTTGTGGCCGATGTGGGCATGGCCGTTCGGCAGGTAACGCACGATGGACGGCAGCAGCGCGCGGCCCTCTTCGTCGCTGAGCACTTCGGGGCTGCCGCTACGCACGGTCGCCACGAGCGAGTTGGTGGTGCCCAGGTCGATGCCCACCGCCAGCCGGTGCTGGTGCGGTGCGGTCGACATGCCGGGTTCGGAAATCTGCAAAAGTGCCATTGTGTGTTACCTGGTTGTTGTTCTTGGGGTGCTAGACCTGGACGATGTCGTTCGGTTTTCGTAGGGTGGGCTCTCGAGCCCACGCGGATTCAACGCTTGAGCAAACGAGACATTGATTCCAGTTCGAGCGGTCGAGCATCGTTCGCATTTTCGTCGCAGATCGCAGCGAATCGGGAGCCGTACCGCGTGGGCTCAAGAGCCCACCCTACGAAAAGCAGCCCAATTGTGCACATGGGCGGCACATGGCCGCCCACCCTGTCAGCTCTCCAGCGCCTCGAACGCGTACTGTACCTCGTCGCCGAATTTATCGAGGAACATCAGCGCGCGCACGCCTTCGGCCGCCTTCTGGTAGTTCCCCGCGTCGAGCTCCTTGCCGACCTGGGCCAGCATGGTCTTGCGTTCGCCGCGCACCTGGGCGTCGAGTTCGTCCAGCGCCTCGGCGTCCTTGGCCGCGCGGGCGTCGCCCAGCGCTTCGCGCCATTCCATCTGCTGCATCAGGAAGGCCATCGGCATCGCCGTGTTCGATTCGGTCTGCAGGTCGACGCCGTTCAGTTCGCACAGGTACTGCGCGCGCTTTTGCGGGTTACGCAGCGTCTGGTAAGCCTCGTTGGCGCGGGTCGCCCACTGCATCGCGACGCGCTTCTCGGCGTCGGTGGCGTTCACGAAGCGGTCCGGATGGACGCGGCCCTGGACCTCGCGGTAGGCCGCGTCCAGGGCGGCCATGTCGACGTCGAAGCGGGCCGGCAGCCCGAAGAGCTCAAAGTGGTTCTGCAAGGTTCAGCTCCGACTGCGCGCTCAGATCCGGAAGCTTTCGCCGCAACCGCAATTGTCCTTGACGTTCGGGTTGTTGAAGCGGAAGCCCTCGTTCAGGCCCTCGCGGGCGAAATCGAGCTCGGTGCCGTCGATGTAGGGCAGGCTCTTCGGGTCGACGAAGACCTTCACGCCGTGCGACTCGAAGACGTTGTCCTCGTCGGCCGCCTCGTCGACGTACTCGAGCTTGTAGGCCAGGCCGGAGCAGCCGGTCGTGCGCACACCGAAGCGCAGGCCGATCCCCTTGCCCCGGCGCTCGAGGTAGCGGTTCACGTGCTTCGCAGCTTTTTCGGTGAGTGTGATTGCCATGTGGTTCCTCCAGCTTGGTGTTTTCTTACGCGCTCGGGTGCTTCGTCTTGTAGTCGGCGACGGCGGCCTTGATCGCGTCTTCGGCCAGGATCGAGCAGTGGATCTTCACCGGCGGCAGCGCCAGTTCTTCCGCGATCTGGGTGTTCTTGATGGCCAGCGCCTGGTCCAGGGTCTTGCCCTTGACCCACTCGGTCACCAGCGAGCTCGAGGCGATCGCCGAGCCGCAGCCGTAGGTCTTGAACTTCGCGTCCTCGATCAGGCCCTGCTCGTTGACCTTGATCTGCAGCTTCATCACGTCGCCGCAGGCCGGGGCGCCGACCATGCCGGTGCCGACCGACTCGTCGTCCTTGCCGAAGGCGCCGACGTTGCGCGGGTTTTCGTAGTGGTCCAGTACTTTGTCCGAATATGCCATGGTAGTGCTCCTGTTCAGCTCTTGATGCGTTCTTAAATTAGTGTGCGGCCCACTGGATGGAATTGAGGTCAATCCCTTCCTTGAACATGTCCCACAGCGGCGACAGTTCGCGCAGTTTGCCGACCTTGGACTTCAGCAGGTTGACCGCGAAGTCGATGTCTTCCTCGGTCGTGAAGCGGCCGATGGTAAAGCGGATCGAGCTGTGCGCCAGTTCGTCGCTGCGGCCCAGGGCGCGCAGCACGTAGGACGGCTCCAGCGAGGCCGAGGTGCAGGCCGAACCGGACGACACGGCGATGTCCTTGATCGCCATGATCAGCGACTCGCCCTCGACGTAGTTGAACGAGACGTTCAGGTTGTGCGGCACGCGGTGCTCCATGTCGCCGTTGACGTAGACCTCTTCGATTTCCATCAGGCCCTTCGCCAGGCGGTCGCGCAGCGCCTTCACGCGCTCGAGCTCGCTGTTCATCTCTTCCTTGGCGATACGGAAGGCTTCGCCCATGCCGACGATCTGGTGGGTCGGCAGCGTGCCCGAACGCAGGCCGCGCTCGTGGCCGCCGCCGTGCATCTGCGCTTCCAGGCGCACGCGCGGCTTGCGGCGCACGTACAGGGCGCCCACGCCCTTCGGACCATAGGTCTTGTGCGCAGTGAAGGTCATCAGGTCGCACTTGGTCTTTTCCAGGTTGATCTCGACCTTGCCGGTCGCCTGGGCGGCGTCGCAGTGGAAGATGATGCCCTTCGAGCGGCACAGTTCGCCGATGGCGTCGATCGGCTGGATCACGCCGATTTCGTTATTCACGAGCATGACCGAGACCAGGATGGTGTCCGGACGGATCGCCGCTTCCAGCTGTTCGATGGTGATCAGGCCATTGTCCTGCGGCTCGAGGTAGGTCGCCTCGAAACCCTGGCGCTCGAGTTCGCGCACGGTGTCCAGCACCGCCTTGTGCTCGGTCTTGACGGTGATGATGTGCTTGCCCTTCGTTTTATAGAAGTTGGCGGCACCCTTCAGGGCCAGGTTGTTCGATTCGGTCGCGCCGGAGGTCCAGATGATCTCGCGCGGATCGGCGCCGACCAGGGCCGCCACGTGGGCGCGCGCTTCCTCGACCGCCGCTTCCGCGCTCCAGCCGTACATGTGGCTGCGCGAGGCCGGATTGCCGAACTGCTCGCGCAGGTAGGGAATCATCTTGTCGGCAACGCGAGGATCGATCGGGGTCGTTGCCGAGTAATCCATGTAGATCGGGAAATGCGGCGCAGTCACGAAGCTCTGCTCGATTTTTTTGTCCAAGGGCGCGTTCATCAGTTCACTCCAGTTTGCTTTGCTTCAGTTTTGTCCAACGGTGGCAGCGGCGGTGCGGTGCACCACCACGACGTTTTGTTCTTTCTGCTTTTGCTGGTCGACCAGGTCTTGCAGGGAAACCGAGTCCAGGTAGTCGACCATCTTGGCGTTGAGCGTGGTCCACAGCTCATGGGTCATGCAACGGGTGCCGCTGGCGGCGTCGGCGCCGTGGCAGTTTTCCTTGCCGCCACATTGCGTCGCATCGAGCGGCTCGTCGACCGCGATGATGATGTCGGCCACCGTCACTTTTTCGGCCGGGCGAGCCAGGCTGTAACCGCCGCCCGGACCGCGGATCGACTCGACGATCTCATGGCGGCGCAGCTTGCCGAACAGCTGTTCCAGGTAGGACAGCGAAATGGCCTGGCGCTGGCTGATGCCCGACAGCGTGACGGGACCATTGCCTTGACGCATGGCAAGATCAATCATCGCGGTAACAGCAAAACGGCCTTTGGTGGTCAGACGCATCACAACCCCGGTTAATGTTAAAATATTGCTCTTGTTCACTAATCACATCGCGTGTGCATCTTGTGGATGCTGTCGGATTAAAAACCGGATTAGTTGAACGATTTAGTCAAGTATAGCAAATTCCGGGGGGCTTGTCTTGGAGGCCCCAAAAACCGGCCGGGCGGTTTCCAGGGCGTTGCCTCTGGGTGCTGGAAGGTGCGTGACGGAGCATCCGGCAACGATCGACGCGTGCCCCGATACCCGTAGGGTGGGCAGCTCCACCGCGACAAGCGGCTCATCCGCATCGCCCGCGCCGCCCACGCGGTGATCGCAACCCCGCGCACAGCCGCGCCCGCACCGCCACCTGTCTCAGCGCTTGCGCAACAACTTCATCGGCCCGAACAATTCCTGCATCCCCTGGTGCCCGATGAAGCTCAGGTTATAGGGATGCTCCGCCACGGCCTGCGGGAACTTCGCCGTCTCCGGCAGCTTGCGCAACTCCTCGGCGATCTTCCCCCAGAGCACCAGCGTCGGCGGCACGGGCCGCTCGGCCAGCACCGCCAGCACGACTTGCAGGAAAGGCAGCCAGGCCCGCGCATCGACCGCCGGCTTGACGTGGGAACGGAACACCAGCGAGGCATTCAGCAGCAGGAAACCCTCGCCTTCCAGGTTGCGCTGCAACTCAGCCAGGGTGCGGATCGCCCCGTTCGCGAGCGCCGCGGCAGCCACCGGCGCCATCGCCGCCCCGCCCGTTGCCTCAAGCTGCAATTGTCCGTCCGCCACCAGCAGCATCTTCATGAAGTTGCGCAGCGAAGTGGCGCGGTTGACCGGTTTCGACAGCCCGCTTTCGCTCCACAGTTCGCCCACGGCGCCGTCCATGAAGCACACCCCGGTCGCGCTCTCGGCGCGCGGATAAGGCCCCTCGCCCACCAGCACGTAGCGCACCTGCTCCAGAGGCTGGGCGAAGGCCGCGAACAGGCGGTTTTCGGTCGGCAAATAGGTGTCGATCGCCAGCGCCGGCAGGTAGCCGGGGTTGGCGCGCGCGACCGCTTCCAGGCCGCGCAGCAGGTGCGGCCGCCAGGAAGGATCCGCAAGTTCCAGGGCACCAAGGATGGCAGCAGGGATGGCGGCGGGGATGGTCGTGTCGGTCATGGCGTGGCGGCGGAAAAAGAAGCGGATTGTAGCGCAGGCAAGGATGGGGCGAGGCCGCGCAGGATGGACGATTCCGCGCTTCAATCTGGCGTGCCCCTTGCGCGATTCGCGGCATGATCGGTGCCTTCCGCGGACCTTCCGCCAACCCTCGACAAGGAGTTCACCAATGCAAACGATCCAGGATGTGATGACGCGCGACGTGGAAACCATTTCGCCGCAGGAAACGGTGCAGCGCGCCGCGCAGATGATGGACGAGCTGAACGTGGGCGCGATTCCCGTGCTCGACGGCGGCAAGCTGGTCGGCATGATCACCGACCGCGACATCACGGTGCGCTCGGTCGCCGCCGGCCAGGCGCCCGCCTCCACCCGCGTCGGCGACGTAATGAGCACCGACGTGCGCACCTGCACCACGCGCCAGACGGTCGACGAAGTGCTGGGCCAGATGGGCGACGTGCAGATCCGCCGCGTGCCGGTGATCGACGAGGACTCGCAGCAGGTCGTCGGCATCGTCTCGCTGGGCGACATGGCGACCAAGCATTCGGCCCAGATCGACCGGACGCTGGACGAGATCTCGACGCCGTCGGAGCCGGATCGGTCGACCCGGCATTGAGGGCCGGGCGGATGGTGTCATCCGCCCGCGACGCTTATTCCGCGTCGGGCTGCTTCGACGGGTGCGCGGCGGCGAAGGCCGGCAGTTCGGCGCAGTGGGCGTCGATGCGCGCGATGTTGGGGTAGGCCTTGACGTCGATCCCGAAACGCTGGGCGTTGAACACCTGGGGCACCAGGAAGCAGTCGGCCATGGTCGGCGAGGCGCCGTGGCAGAACGGGCCGGCCGCCGGGTCGCGCGCCAGGTGGGCCTCGAGGCCACTGAGACCTTCGCGGATCCAGTGCTGGATCCATTCGGTCTTGGCCTCCTCGCTCAGCTTCAGTTCGTGGACCAGGTGGCGCAGCACGCGCAGGTTGTTCAGCGGGTGGATGTCGCAGGCGATGATCTGGGCCAGCTCGCGCACGCGGGCGCGGCCCGGGGCGTCGTGCGGCATCAGGGGCACGGCCGGGAAGCGCTCATCCAGGTATTCGATGATCGCCATCGACTGGGTCAGGGTGATGCGCTCGTCCTGGAAGGCCGGCACCAGGCCGCTCGGGTTGATCTTGCGGTATTCCTCCTGGCGCTGCTGGCCGCCGTCCTTGAGCAGGTGCACCGGCACCGCGTCGTAGGTCAGGCCTTTCAGGTTCAGCGCGATCCGCACCCGGTAGGCTGCCGAGCTGCGGAAATAGGTGTAGAGCTTCATTCCTTCCTCCCGTGGTAATGCGCGACTTCGTGATCGATGGCGCCGAAAATGCTCGCGCCGGTAACGTCCAGCATCTCGATGCGCACGCTGTCGCCGAAGCGCAGGAACGGCGTCTTCGGCGCGCCGTGTTCGATGGTTTCGTACATCCGCACCTCGGCCAGGCAGCAGTAGCCGACGCCGCCGTTGGCGATGCTCGAGCCGTGCAGGTTGCCCTGCTTGTTCGAGACCGTGCCCGAACCGACGATGCTGCCCGCGCCCAGCTCGCGCGTTTTCGCGGCGTGCGCGATCAGCTGGGCGAAGCTGAAGGTCATGTCTTCGCCGGCGTTCGGCTTGCCGAACAGCTGGTCGTTCAGGGTGACCCGCAGTGGCAGGTGCAGCTTGCTGTCGCGCCAGGCATCGCCCAGCTCGTCCGGCGTGACCGCCACCGGCGAGAAGGCGCTGGCCGGCTTCGACTGGTAGAAGCCGAAGCCCTTGGCCAGTTCGTTCGGAATCAGGTTGCGCAGCGAGACGTCGTTGACCAGCATGACCAGGCGGATCGCGCTTGCCGCCTGCTCCAGGCTGGCGCCCATCGGCACGTCGCCGGTGACGACCGCCACTTCCGCTTCCAGGTCCACGCCCCAGTCTTCCGACATGACGGCGATCGGGTCGCAAGGACCGATGAAGCGGTCCGAGCCGCCCTGGTACATCAGCGGGTCGGTATAGAAAGACGCCGGCACTTCGGCGTTGCGCGCCTTGCGCACCAGCTCGACGTGATTGATGTAGGCCGAGCCGTCGCACCACTGGTAGGCGCGCGGCAGCGGCGAATGGCATTCGGATTCGATGAAGGACTCGGCCTCATCGGCGGTACCGGCGTTGAGCTGCTCGTAGACGGCCTGCAGGCGCGGCGCGACCTGGTCCCAGTCGTCGAGCGCGCCCTGCAGCGTGCGCGCGATCGTCGGGACCGGCTGGCAGGTGACGAGGTCGCGGCTGACGACGACCAGGGTGCCGTCGCGGCCGCCGCGCTTGAGGGTGGCGAGTTTCATGGCGTTTTCCTTTGTTGTTGCGATGTTGCCGCCATTAAAGATGAAAACGGACTATCATACAATCAATATTTTCCGACTCATTTATCGGATTATCTTATGAATCCTACCCTGCGCCAGATGCGTGCCTTCGTGGCGGTCGCCAAGACCGGTAACTTTACGCTGGCGGCGCAAAGCCTGCACGTCACGCAGTCGGCCCTGTCCGGTTTGATCAAGGAACTCGAGCAGACCCTGGGGGCGCGCGTGGTCGACCGTTCGACCCGCAGGATCACCCTGACCGACATCGGGCGCGAACTGTATCCGCTATTTAGCCAGATGATCGACGATCTCGACGGTGCGCTGGCGAACGTGGCGGACCACACGCAGCTACGAAAAGGCATTGTTCGCATTGCTGCACCACAACTTATGTGCTGCACCCTGCTGCCGGAAGCGATCGCAAGCTACCGCGCCGGCTTGCCGGACATCGAGGTGCGCCTGGCCGACAGCGAGGTCGACAGCGTGATCGCGCGCGTGCTGTCGGGAGAGTCGGACATCGGCATCGGGCCCGAGCGCGAGCCGACGCCGCAACTGGAAGCGCGGGAACTGTTCGAGATGCCCTTCGCGCTGGTGTTTCCACCGGGCCATCCGTTGGAAGCCGCCGAGCGCGTCACCTGGCAGGACGTCACGCGCTTCCCCTTCATCGCCCTGCAGGGCCAGTTCACGGAGCGGCTGCTGGCCGACATGCACGCGCTGCTGCGCGAGCTGCCCCTGAAACCGGCGAACGAGGTGAACTTCATGACCACCGCGCTGGCGATGGTCAGCGCGGGGCTGGGCATCACGGTCTGCCTGCCCTACGCCGAACCGCTGGCGCGCCTCTACCGGCTGCACATGCGTCCGCTCGAGGAGCCCAGGCTCACGCGCCGCTTCTTCGTCTACACGCGCGCCGGGCGCTCGCTGTCGCCGGCGGCCGAAAGCTTCATCGATTTCCTGTTTCCCTATGTTGCGTCGAAACGTCGGCGCGTGGACGGCGCCTGAGCCCTTGCCTGCCGCCATCAGGCAACTGCGCTAGAATCGGGCGATCGCTTTTCCCCCTTCCTTGCACGCATCATGTCCCACAATACCATCGCCATCAACCAGCGCATGGACAAGTTCAATGGCCACGCCAGCGTCTGGCTGTTCGGCTACGGCTCGCTGATCTACAAGGCCGACTTCCCTTTCCTCGAACGCCGTCCGGCCAACATCACGGGCTGGAGCCGCCGCTTCTGGCAGGGCTCGCACGACCACCGCGGCACGGAAACCGCACCGGGACGGGTGGTCACCCTGGTGCCCGATCCCGGGGCGGTCTGCCACGGCATGGCCTACCTCGTCACACCCGAGGAATTCGCCCACCTCGACCACCGCGAAAAGAATGGCTACCTGCGCCTGGCGACCGAGATCGGCTTCGAGGACGGCAGCAGCGCCCTTGGCCTGGTCTACATCGCCACGCACGAAAACGCGGCCTTTCTCGGCCCGGCCAGCGAGCGCGCCATTGCCCGCCAGATCGCCGAGTCGCGCGGGCCGAGCGGACCGAACAGCGAATACCTGCTGGAACTGGCCAAGGCCCTGCGCGAGCTGGGCAAGGATGACCCGCACGTGTTCGAGATCGAGCGTCACCTGGTCGAGCTGGCGGAGCATTAAGCCCTGGCGAGGTCACGGCTGTGCATCGGGGCGCGTTGGCCGGCCGCGAGCACATCGTCCTTACCGAACATCGGCCTTACCCCACATCGGCCTGGCTTTCGCAAGGCATTTTCACGTGCCTGACAGGCAATGCTCCTTCCCCGCCCTCACTTCTCCGCAGTCAGGGCCTTGATCGCCTTTTCCAACGCCCGGATTTTTTCCCGCATCGTCGTCAGGTTGCGCGCTAGAACGGCGTTGCGCTCCCATTCCGCATTCTTGGAAGCAGGTACATAGCCGGTATAACGCCCCGGCTCCCTGATCGAGTTCGGCACCATGGTCGCTCCGGTGATGTGGACGTTGTCGACGATCTCGATGTGGCCGTTGATCATGGCCGCGCCACCGAAGGTGCAATGCTTGCCGATGTTGGCGCTGCCGGCCACGCCGACGCAGCCGGCCATGGCCGTGTGGGCGCCGATGTGGCAGTTGTGGCCGATCTGGATCTGGTTGTCGAGCTTGACGCCGTCCTCGATTACGGTGTCGTCCAGGGCGCCGCGGTCGACCGTGGTGTTGCAGCCGATGTCGACGTCGTCGCCCATGACCACGCGCCCGGTCTGCGGAATCTTGATGTAGGCGCCGCCGTCGACCGCGAAGCCGAAGCCGTCGCCGCCGATCACGGCGCCGGAGTGGACGATCCCGCGCGCGCCCATGATGCAGCGCGCGTGGAAGGTGACGTTGGGAAAGAGATGCGTGCCCTCGCCCAGCACCGCCTCGCGCCCGACGTAGCAGCCGGGACCGATCACCACGCCGGCCTTGATGACGGCGCCGGCCTCGACCGTGACGTAGGCGCCGACATGGGCCGTCGGATCGACCTGCGCGGTCTCATGCACCAGGGCCGTCGGATGCACGCCCGGCGCCGGCGGCGCTTCGCGCCTGGACACGAAGAATTGCGCGGCGCGCGCGAACCAGGCGTAGGGGTTGGGGGTGACGATGCGCGCCCCCTCGTAGCTGGCCGCCACCTCGGGCGCATCGGCGGGCGACAGCACCAGCGCCGCCGCGTGGCTCTGCGCGGCCAGGGTGCGCAGCTTGCTGTTGCTGAGAAAACTGATGTCGGAAGCGCCGGCGCGGTCCAGGGGCGCGATGGCCGTGACTTCGATGCCGGCATCGCCCTCCAGCTGGCCGCCGAAACGCTCGACCAGCTCGGCTAGTTGGATTCCCGTGCTCTCCCCTTTCATTTCCGCTCCCCCTATGGCGCTGTCCGGTATGCGTGTTTGGACAGGAAGGCCTGAAGAGCGGTTCCGGCAACGGCATGGTTCGCCAACCTGGATCAAGCATGGAGCACGACAAGTTCAGAACAGGTCCAGCTGGGCGCTCGCCTTGCCCTTCTGCTTGCCGTTGGAAGCCGGCACCACGAGCGGCCGCCGGAACTGCGTGGTGTCGAGCCGCTCGAAGCGCCCGCGCAGCGCGCCCAGGCCGAGCCGTTCGACGGTCTTGTTGAAGCGCTGGCGGATCAGGTCGGCCCAGACGCCCTCGCCGTGCATGCGGCGGCCGAAGTCGCTGTCGTAGTCCTTGCCGCCGCGCAGGTCGCGCACGCGGTTCATCACGCGCTGGGCGCGCTCCGGGAAGTGCGCTTCCAGCCACTCCTGGAACAGCGGGTTCACTTCCCAGGGCAGGCGCAGCACCACATAATGGGCGCTGACCGCGCCGGCGTCGCGCGCCGCCTCGAGGATCTTCTCGATTTCCGGTTCGGTAACGAAAGGGATGATCGGCGCCACGCTCACGCTCACCGGAATGCCGGCGTCGGTCAGGGTGCGGATGGTGCGCAGGCGCCGCGCCGGCGTGGGTGCGCGCGGCTCGAGGGTGCGCGAGATTTCCGAGTCGAGCGTGGTGAGGGTGATCGCCGCGCATGCCTGGGCATTGGCCGCCATCGGCGCCAGCAGGTCGATGTCGCGCTCGATCAGCGAGGACTTGGTGACCAGCCCGACCGGGTGCCGGCATTCGTGCAGCACTTCGAGCACCTGGCGCGTGATGCGCCGTTCGCGCTCGCAGGGTTGATACGCGTCTGTGTTCACGCCGATGGCGATGTGCTCGGGCTTGTAGGACGGGCTGGCCAGTTCGCGGCGCAACAGCTCGGCCGCGTTCACCTTGGCGAAGATGCGGCTTTCGAAGTCCAGCCCGGGCGAGAGCCCGAGGTAGCTGTGGGACGGCCGCGCGAAGCAGTAGATGCAGCCATGCTCGCAGCCGCGGTAGGGATTGAGCGAGACGTTGAAGGGGATGTCGGGCGAGCTGTTGCGCGAGAGGATGGATTTTGCCACCTCGTCGGTGACGACGGTCTTGAACGGCGCCGCCGCCTCGCCATTATCGGCAGCGGCAGCGGCAACGGCCCAGCCGTCGTCGAAGCGCTCGCGGCCGTTGACTTCGTAGCGGCCCTGGATGTTGGTCACGGCGCCGCGCCCCTTGGTGGCGGCGAGCGCAGGCGCGAGCACGATCTGCTCGGCGCTGTATTCCCGGTCGATTGTTCGTTCGCGATCAGCCATGCGGCACCTGTACTGTATATTTATACAGTATAGTACGCCGCTATGCGCTGCAATTCAAGCGTGGCACGAAAGCGGCCTGTTGTTCGACGAAGCCGTCGAAGGCCGCGAACAAGGGGGCGAAAGGCGCGCCATCGCCCGCAAGCTGGCCGAGTGCATGGGCGCTGGCCTCCAGGGTGGACAGCTGGTCGGGCGCATGCGCCTTGCGGATGCGGTAGTGCGAGGCCGGCATGTCGCGCAGCGCCAGGCGCGGCAGCTGCCGCAGGGCCGGGTTCAGGTACAGCATCTTGCGGCTTTTACGCCACGTCGCGTCGAGCACGACCAGGCGGATCCTTTCCGGCGCGGGCAGCGGCGCCGGCGCCGGCGACTGGCTGTTCGCGGGCGTGTCCGGATAGAGCAGCACGGGAACGCGCCCGTCCGCATGCAGCAGCGCGTCAAGGCGCGCCGGTTCGAACGCCTCCCCGACCTCGAGCACGCTGCCGGCCACGCTCAGGTGGAGCAGGCGCGCGCTGTTCTTGGCGTTGGCCACTTCGAGCGGGTGTTGCAGAATCAGCAATGCGGACGGCGACGCCACCGGACGCACCCAGCGGCAGATGCAGGCCGATTGCGCGCGCAGGCAGGCGGCGCAGGTGGCGCGGCGGGAAGGTGGGGACTGGCTCATCGGCGCTCGGGCAAAAGGCGTCGATTGTAGCAGTGCCCGTCCCGCTCCGGCCGTGGTCTCCTGTCCTGGCTAGGCTGGCTGGCCCTGCTGCTGGCGCAGCGCCGCCAGCGCCCCGCTCCAGGCCACCACCTGGTCGAGCATGGCGTCGACCGACTTCGCGTGGTGGGCGGCAGGCTTGAAGGTGGCGAAGTTCTCGAAGTCGGTGAACAGCGACAGCATCACCTGGGCGCGCACGTCGGCCACCATCAGTTCGCCCATCACCAGGCGCAGGCTCTCGATGGCGCGGGCGCCGCCGGCGCTGCCGTAGCCGACGAAGCCCGCGGCCTTGTTGTTCCATTCTCTGTACAGGAAGTCGATCGCGTTCTTCAGCGCGCCCGAGGTGCCGTGGTTGTACTCGGGCGTGACGAACACGAAGCCGTCGAACTCGGCGATCTTCGCCGCCCAGGCGAGGGTGTGCGGTTTCGAATACTGGCCCATCGAAGGCGGCACCGGCTCGTCGAGCAGGGGCAGCTTGAAATCCTCGATGTCGACCAGTTCGTACTGCGCGTCGCTGCGCTTGTTCGCCGTCTCCATCACCCAGCGCGCCACGTCCAGCGCCTTGCGCCCAGGACGGGTGCTGCCAACGATAACCGCCACCTTGATCATGATCGCCTCCTCGCGTATGCGGGAACAGTCCCGCGCCCATTCTAGTGAGTCGGCCGCTGCGGGCGCGCCGCGTTGCAGGACAGCAAAAAGCCAGTTAGCGGCGTCCGGTGAGGCGTCCGAGCAGGCCGATCACCTGTTCGAGGTCGTAGGGCTTGGCGAGGATCTTCACGCCGGGGATCGAGACGCGGCGATCGGTATAGCCGGTGGCGAGTACGACCGGCAGGGCCGGCCAGCGTTCGCGCACCAGGGTCGCCAGGTCGATGCCGCTGACGCTGCCCGGCATGACGATGTCGGAAAACACGATGTCCACGGCCGCGTCGCGCTCGAGCAAGGCCCGGGCTTCCTCGCCGTTGACGGCGATGCGGACCTTGAAGCCGGCGGCGCGCAGGCCCTCGTCCACCGCCTCGCGTACCAGCGCATCGTCCTCGACGAAAAGGACGGTAGCGCCGACGACCACCTGCGC
>DNCF01000229.1:0-192 GCA_003484545.1 Massilia sp.
GGCCGACGCGCTGAAGATCCGCGGCCTGCACAATGCGGCGAACGCGCTGGCCGCGCTGGCCCTGTGCCGCGCCGCCGGCCTGCCGCTGGCGCCGCTGCTGCACGGCCTGCGCGAGTACGCGGGCGAACCGCACCGCGTGGAACTGGTCGCCAGCATCGACGGCGTCGACTTCTACGACGACAGCAAGGGCAC